>NZ_JASDCZ010000136.1:0-5890 GCF_030407635.1 Micrococcus sp. APC 4021 | reverse complement strand
GATCACCCCACGGGAGCACCCATGAGCACCGCCACCGACCTCGGCCCGTCCCGCAGCCCCTTCGGCCCCGACGCCGCGGCGCGCGTCCCCAGCTCGGGGACGGGGCTGTCCTCGACGGGCGGCCGGGTGGCCATGCTCGTGGTCGTGATCCTCGCGGTCGTGGCCGCGTTCCTGGGCTCCGGCGTCGTCGGCGGCCTGACCCCCGTGGCCGAGGCCGCGGGCGGCTGGCTCGGCCCGGACGCCACCTGGGTGTCCCCGGCCACCCCCGCGTTCGGCATCTGGTCCGTGATCTACGCGGGCCTGCTGGCGTACGCCGTGTGGCAGTTCCTCGCCTCGGCCCAGTCGGCCCGTCACGACCGCCTGCGACCGTGGATCCTGGTCTCGGTGCTGCTCAACGCCGCGTGGATCTGGACGGTGCAGGCCGGGCTGCTGGGGCTGAGCGTCGTGGTGATCGCGTTGCTGCTGGCGTGCCTGACGCGGATCCTGGTGCTCCTCGAATCCGTCCGCGCGCACAGCTGGGGTGAGCGGATCCTCCTGGACGGGGTGCAGGGACTGCATCTGGGCTGGGTCTCGATCGCCGCCGTGGCGAACCTGGCCGCGTGGCTGGCCTCGACCGGCGTCGTCGGCGATCCGGGGCAGTCCTCCCTCTGGGCGAAGGTGATGCTCGTGGTGGCGGTGCTGATCGGCGCGTTCACCGCCGTGTACAACGGCGGCCGCCCGGCTCCGGCGTTCGCGCTCGCGTGGGGTCTGGTGTGGATCGGCGTCGGCCGCACGGACGGCACGGGGCTGCTCTCGGGCAGCCTCGCCCTCCTGGCGTGGGGCGGCGCCGCGATCGTCCTGCTGTGCTGGCTGGCCGCGCTGCTGCTCTCCCGCCGGTCCGCGACGGGCGAGGCCCGCGACCTCGTCCTCGACGCACTCGACGGCGGCGGCGACCCCATCGACGGCCGTCGCTGACCCCCGTCGTCATTGACGGAACGGGGACCGATGCTGTCGTGACGTGCGGCAACACCTGTGCCTCCCACATGCGATGATGTGGTGATCCGAAGGCCCCGCCTCACGGCGGGGCCTTCGTCATGTCCCCGTCCCTTCCCCTCCAGGATCCTCGTGCCCCTTGCCCGTCTGCGCGCGGCGCTCCCCGCGGCCGCACTGTCCCTGCTCCTGCTCACCGGCTGCACCGCCACCGACGACGGCGTCACCCCGGCGAGCGATGCCGACACCTCCGCGTCGGTCAGCACGATGCCGACGACGCCCACCCCGTCCGTCGACGCGGCCGCGACGAGCCGTGCCGCTGCGTCGTCGCTGGCCGCTTCCTCCTCCGCCGCGCAGAGCTCGCGCGCCGCAGCGTCGTCCTCGAGCGGGGCCGCCGAGTCGCGTGCCGCTGAGGGCTCCCGCAGTGCCGAGCCGGCGGCGCCCGCCGCCCCGGCCGACGTCGAGGGAGACGTGGTCACGGTCGAGTCGATCTCGGACGGCGACACGCTCCGCGTGACCCTCGGCGAGGTGTCCACGCGGGTGCGCCTGCTCAACATCGACACCCCCGAGACCCACCACCCCTCGAAGCCGGTCGAGTGCATGGGACCGGAGGCGACGGCGGCGCTGAAGTCGATGATCAGCCCCGGCGACACGGTGGTGCTGCGGTACGATCGCCGGCTCTACGACCGCTACGACCGCCTCCTCGCCGGCGTGTACGCCGACGGCGTCCTGCTCAACGCCGAGATGGCCCGCCTGGGCTACGGCGAGCCGGCGGTCTTCGACGGCAACGACCGTTTCCTGCCCGAGGTCGAGGCGGCGTGGGAGGAGGCCCGGGCGAACGGCGTCGGCAGGTTCTCCGGGGAGTGCGGCACCGCGGCCGAGCCCATCCCGGAGGCGGCCCCGGCCCCCGCCCCGGAGGCGGCCCCGGCCCCCGAAGCCGCCCCCGCGTCCGGCGACGCGGGACCGGTACGCGGAGCCGACTCCGTGTGCCCGGACTCCCACCCGGTCAAGGCCAACGACAACTCGGGCATCTACCACGTGCCCGGTCAGCAGCACTACGGCAGGACCAACGCGCGCAACTGCTACGCCTCCGCCGCCGCGGCCCAGGCGGACGGCTACCGCGCGGCCCAGCGCTGAGGGCCCCGCGCACGACGACGGCCGCCCACCTCGCCAGGTGAGCGGCCGTCGTTGTCGGTGCGGAACGTGCGCTCGGCGCCTCGCCGGGCGCGGTCAGCGGCCCTCGTGGACCGCCCGCAGTTCGTAGCCGCGCTCCTCGACGGCCGTCTGCTTCTCGGCGCGCTTCTCCACCCCGGCCACGTCCTTCGGGGGCAGCTGCACCCGAGCCTCGGCGGGCAGGCCGGCCTCGAGCTGGCGGGCACGCTCCACCTCGGCGTCGACCTCCAGGCCGAGCAGCAGCACGATGTTGAAGATCCACAGGGCGAACAGCAGCGCCATGACCGTGCCGATCGCACCGTACGCCGAGTAGCCGGCGAACTGCGTGAAGTACACGGACAGGGCCACCGCGGCCAGCACCATGCCCACCAGCGCCACGATGTTGCCGGGGCCGAAGAGGTGGAAGCGCGGCTTCTGGACGTTCGGGGTGGTGTAGTACAGGGTCGCGATCAGCACCAGCAGGATCACGACGACGACAGGCCACTTCGCCCACGCCCACACCGGCAGGAACGTGTCCGAGAGGAAGTTCACCACGCCGGTCATGCCGAGCGGCCCGGCGATCGGCTGGAGGAAGCCGTCCACGAGCGAGCGGTTCAGCGCCAGCGAGAGCAGCACGACCACGATGCCCACGATCAGGATGAGCGTGGTGAGCAGGTTGGTCAGCGTCAGCTTCACCAGGCCGCGGCCCTCCTCGTAGCCGTACACCGTGTTGGCCGAGCGGTTGAACGCCTTCACGTACGCGGAGGCGGACCACAGGGCGGTCGCGATGCCGATGATGAGGGCGATGATCCCGCCGCCTGAGCCGGCCGAGTCGCTCATGGTGGTCACCAGGTTCGTGACGAGCGGCTGGTAGTCGCTCGGGACCAGGCCGGTCAGCTCCCCCAGCAGATCGTCGATGGCCCCGCGGTTGGAGGCGAGCACGAGGGACAGGATGGAGAACACGGCCAGCAGGGAAGGGGCCAGCGAGAGCACCAGGTAGTAGGTGAGCTTCGCGGCCAGGTCGGTGCCGCCGTCGTTGCCGAACTCCTTGAGCGCGCGTGTGAGCGCGTACTTCCAGCCGGCGCCGTCGAGCTTCACGCCCTTGAGCCTCTCGGCACGCTGGTCGGGATCGATCTTCGCGGCCTCCAGGGTCGCGTCCACAGGATGAATGGCCACGTCGGTCCTCTCGCGCTCGGGGGCAGGGTGCGGGTCGGGCCCCACGGTAGCGGACGGGTGCCCCGTCCGTCCCGACCGGAGCGGCGCTGGGCCGCGGACCCGGGCGATCAGCACTCGATGACGTTCACGGCCAGGCCGCCGCGCGAGGTCTCCTTGTACTTGGACTTCATGTCCGCGCCGGTGTCGCGCATGGTCTTGATGGCCTGGTCCAGGGTCACCCGGTGCGAGCCGTCCCCGAGCAGCGCCAGCCGGGCCGCGTTGATGGCCTTCACCGACGCGATCGCGTTGCGTTCGATGCACGGCACCTGGACCAGGCCGCCCACGGGGTCGCACGTCAGCCCGAGGTTGTGCTCGATCCCGATCTCGGCCGCGTTCTCCACCTGGTCCACGGTGCCACCGAGCACGGCGCACAGCGCGCCCGCCGCCATGGAGCAGGCCGAGCCGACCTCGCCCTGGCAGCCGACCTCGGCGCCGGAGATGGAGGCGTTGCGCTTGTACAGGATGCCGATCGCCGCCGCGGTGAGCAGGAACTCGACCACCTTGTCGTCCCGCTCCTGCTGAGTGGCGCCCTCGGGGAGCACGAAGCGCATGTAGTAGAGCATGACGGCCGGGATGATGCCCGCGGCGCCGTTCGTGGGCGCGGTGACGATGCGCCCGCCCGAGGCGTTCTCCTCGTTCACCGCGAGCGCGAAGAGGTTGACCCACTCCATGGCCCACATGGGGTCGGTGCGGTCGGTGGTCTGCAGCAGGTGCTCCCGCAGCGCGGGGGCCCGACGGCGGACCTGCAGTCCGCCGGGCAGGATCGGCTCGGTGCGGGACACGCCGTTGTGGACGCATTCCTCCATGACGGCCCAGATGGCCAGCAGCCGGGTGCGCAGCTCGTCGAGGTCGTGCCGGGTGGCCTCGTTGGCGAGCATGAGCTCCGCGATGCTCAGGCCCGCCTCGTGGCAGCGGGCGGCGAGCTCGGCGCCCGTGGAGAAGGGGTACGGTTCGCCGGTGTCGCCGTCGTCGGTGCGGTTGACGTCCTTGGTGGCGTCCAGCTCGGCCTCGAGCTCGTCCGAGGTGACCACGAAGCCGCCGCCCACCGAGTAGTAGTCGCGGGTGTGAAGCTGTTCGCCGGCGTCGTCGTAGGCGGTCAGACGCATGCCGTTCGGATGCCCGGGCAGGGACTCGCGCATGTGCAGCGTCAGGTCGCCCTGCCGGTCGAAGGCGATCTCGTGGCGCCCGTCCAGGGGCAGTCGGCCGCCCGTGACGATCTCCTCCACGAGCCCGGTGCAGGCGTCCGGGTCGATGGTCTCGGGGTCCTGGCCGGCCAGGCCGAGCAGCACCGCGGTGTCCGAGCCGTGGCCCACGCCGGTGGCCGCCAGCGAGCCGAACAGCTCGGCGTGCACGCGGGCGGTGCGCTCGAGGACGCCGTGCTGGCCCATGCTGTCCGTGAAGCGGCGGGCAGCACGCATGGGCCCCACGGTGTGGGACGAGGACGGGCCGATGCCGATCGAGAACAGGTCGAGGACGCTGAGCGCCATGCAGTGCTCCTAGGGTGCGAGCGGGACGCGCGGCGGCCGGGGGTGCGGGCCGGACGCGCGGAGCCGGGAGATCCAGTGCAGACCAGACTAGGGGCACGGGGCCCTGCAGGCCATGGGGTCGCGGCTCGCGGTCCGCGCTGCTCTCCGGCCCGTCACCCACCGCACGGCCCGGAGCCGGGAGCGCTCAGAGGATGTTGTCCTTGGACTCCTCCACCTGCGCGGCCGCGCGGAACGCCATCAGGTCACGCAGATACTCGTCCGCGTGGGGGAACACGGGCCCCTGCCCGGCCACGAGCATGACCCCCTCGAGGGGCTCGAACCGGGAGCGGCCCGCGTGGATGTCCTCGCCGGCGTCGACCAGGGTGCGCAGCTGCCACCATGTGGGGGCCATTAGGTTGACCTCGCCGGCCCGGAAGCGGCGCAGCAGCTCGGCGGGGGACGCCCAGCCGTGGCTGGCCGCCTCGGAGGACATCCGCTCGGGGGACTGGCCCTGCGGCAGGTGGACGGCGAAGAAGAACGTGTCGTAGCGGCGCGGGCCCCCGTGCGGGGTGATCCACCGGGACCACGGCACGAGCGCGCCGGCGTCGGGGCGCAGCCCCTCGCGGTCGAGCAGCTCCCCGAAGTCCACCTCGTGGCGCTCGACGGCGTCGCGCAGCTCGTCGGGGAACGCGGCCACCCGGGCCGGGTCCACGGGAGTGCCGGTGACGGCGTCCCGGGCCAGGAGCACTCCGGTCTCCTCGAACGTCTCGCGGACGGCGGCGGCCAGCACGCGGCCGGCGCCCTCGGCGGGGTCGAGCTCCGCGAGGGTGCCGTGGGCGTCCACGGGCTCGTGCGGCAGCCCGAGGCGCCGGCCCCAGTCGGCCAGATCCGTGCCCTCCCACAGCCGGTCCGGCAGGTCGTCCGCGGGGTCCACACGGCCGCCGGGGAAGGCCGTGGCGTGGGCGCTGAAGGCCATGGTCCCGGCGCGGCGGACGGTGAACACCGAGGTCTCGCCGCCGGCCCCGGGCCGGACCAGCACGAGGGAGGAGGCGGGCACCGCCGGGACCCGGGGCCGGTCCTCGGCGGCC
>NZ_JASDCZ010000135.1:0-5903 GCF_030407635.1 Micrococcus sp. APC 4021 | reverse complement strand
GCCGCCGCAGCCGCTCGACGCCGTCGTGCACGAGGGCCTCGGCCAGCCCGGTGCCGCGCCCCTCGGCGAGCACGTACAGCTTCGAGAGGTGGCCGGCCGGCACGTCGCCGAGCCGCTCCGTGACGGGTGCCTCGGGGGCCGCGGCGGTCTCGTACATGGCGTAGCCGAGCAGGGTCTCCGGGGCGTCGGCCGCGGCGCCCACGAGCACGATCCGCTCCGGGTCCGCGATCCACGCGGCCACGGCGGCCTCACTCAGGTGCAACGCGATGTGCGCCTCCACCGCGGCACGCGGCAGCGAGGCCGGGGAGGCGTCCGGGAAGGTGGCCGCGGCGATCGCGGCGATCGCGGGCGCGTCCTCGGGGCGGGCCGGACGGACGACGGCGGCGCGGGGTGCGGAAGTCATCCCCGCTCAGGCCTGCAGCGCGGGGTGCAGGTCCTTCATGCGGAACCGACGCCGGCGCCGCACCACGAGCACGTCCAGGGCGAGCGCCGCCGCCCCGATGCCCATCAGCACGACCACCGGCACCCAGAAGCGCTGGTCCGGACCGCCGGAGATCGCGTTGCGGAACGCCTCGATGGAGTAGCTCATCGGCATGAACGGGTGCAGCGCCTGGAAGAAGCCGGGCAGCACCTCGGCCGGGTAGGTGCCGCCGGTGGAGGCCAGCTGCAGGATCAGCAGGACCAGCAGCAGCGCCGAACCGGGGGTGCCGAGCGCCGTCTGCACCAGGTGCGCGATGAGGGAGAACACCACGGCCACGAGCACCGTCAGGGCCACGGCCCGCACCGGGTGCACGGGGGCCAGGCCCAGCGGCAGCGTCGCGGCGAGCATGAGCAGGCCGCCGCCCACGGCCACGATGCCCACGGGCAGCCACGCGGCCAGCGCGATCGCCACCGGGTTGCGGCGCCCGGCCAGCAGCCGCCCGCTGATGGGCCGCATGATGTTGAACGCGGCGATGCCGAACACCCACAGGGCGATGGAGAAGAACATCGGCGCCATGCCGCGGCCGTAGACCTCCGCGGAGTTGTCCACCTGCATCACGGCCTCCACGGGCCGGGACATCACCAGGGCGGCCTCGTCCCGCTCGTCCTCGGTCAGGGCGGGGACGCGGTCGACGCCGTCGGAGAGCCCGGAGGCGAGCTCGTGGGCGCCGTCGTCGAGGGTGCCGAGGCCGGCGCGCAGCTCCCCGGCGCCGTCCTGGAGCTGGGCCAGGCCGCCGTCGAGCTCGGTGGCGCCGGACTCCAGCTGGCCCGCACCGTCCTGCAGGGTCAGCGCCCCGTCGTGGAGCGCGGCGTTGCCCTCGGCGAGGGTGGTCGCCCCGTCCGTCAGCTCGCCGAGGCCGGACTGCAGCTCCCCGGCGCCGTCCTGGAGCTGGGCCAGGCCGCCGTCGAGCTCGGTCGCGCCGGAGCCCAGCTGCTCGAGGCCGTCCGCGAACTTCCCGGCGCCGTCGGCGAGGGAGTCGGCCCCGTCCTTCGCCTCACCGATCCCGCCCTGCAGCTTCTCGGCACCCGCGGCCACGGCGTGGGCGCCGTCGTTGAGGTCCGTCAGATCCGCCTTGGCGGAGGCGGCGACGTCGTCCTCGACGAAGCCCTGGACGCGCTCGTTGGCGGCCGCGGAGGTCGCGGCGGCCTCCTCGGCGCGGCCGGCGACGGCGGTCACCCGCTCGTCCGCGCCGGTGAGCGCCTCCTGGAGCGCGGCGTACTGCTCGGACTCGGCGAGCGTCGGGTCCTCTTCGGCGAGCTCGGCCAGGGCGGCCTGCGCGTCGGCGATGCGGGCGCCCGCGCCGTCCTCGGCCGTGCCGGCCACCTCGGCGACCCGCTGGACGTCCTCGTCCACCGCGGCGACGTCGGCGGCCACCGCGTCCTGCCGCTCGATCACCTGGTCCAGGCCGGGGATCACCGTGTCGTAGAGCTGCTGGGTGCCGTCGGCCACCTGCGTGGCGCCGTCGGCGAGCTCGGCCGATCCGGTCTGCAGCTGGGCCAGCCCGTCGGAGAGGTCCGTGGCGCCCTGACGCAGGGCGGGGGCGTTCTCGGCGAGCTGCCCGGCGCCGTCGGCGAGGGCCTGGGAGCCCTCGCGCGCCTGGTCGAGCCCGTCGGCCAGGCGGCCGGCCCCGTCCTGCGCGGACGCGGCGCCCTCGGCGAGTCGCTGGGCGCCGTCGTCGGCCTGGGCGGCGCCGTCCGCGAGGTCACCCGCACCCGTGGCGAGCTGGCCCGCGCCCTCGGCCAGCTTGCCGGAGCCGTCGTGGGCCTGGACGATCCCGTCCTCCAGCTGGCTCGCGCCGTCCTTCGCGGAGGCCGTGCCGTCGGCCAGCTGCGCGGCGCCGTCGGCGGCGTCCACCATGCCCGACCGCAGCTCGCCGAGGCTGGAGAAGACGGCCTCGAAGTACGCCTCGATCGCGGACCGGTTCACGGCGGCCTCGACCTTGGCCTGGCTCGCGTTCGTGACGGAGCCGATCACGAAGCCGTTGGCGTCGTCTCGGCGCAGGGTGATCTGCGCCTGCTGCGGTGTCCCGCCGCCCTCGGGGCTGACGAGGTCACGGCTGAGCTCGGCGGGGATCTCCAGGACGAGGTAGTACCGGCCCTCCCGCAGTCCCTCCTCGGCCTCCTCGCGCGTGGTCTCGCGCCAGTCGAAGGCGCGGTCGTCCTTGAGGCGTTCGGTCATGTCCGCGCCGGTGCGCAGCGTGGTGTCGCCGCGCTGGACGGGCTCGTCCTCGTTGACGATCGCCACCGGCAGCCGGTCCATGGCCCCGTAGGGGTCCCAGTTCGCGGACAGGTACAGGGCGCCGTAGATGGCGGGGACGAGGAAGATGAACAGCAGGGCGAGCAGGGGCAGGCCACGGCGGAAGCGTCGCAGCTCGTAGCGGAACAGCATCAGTTCTCCCGGACGGGGGGCAGGGTGAGGACGACGGCGTCGCGCGGCACGGGCGCGGAGGCCACGGCGCTCACCGCGAACGGGTGGCCGTGGTCCTTGAGGACGTCCAGGGCCGCGTGGAGCGCGACCAGCTCATCGATGGTCAGGGTGGCGTCCACGTCGTCGAAGGTGACGAGGCGGGCCGGGCGCAGGCAGGCGACGACGGCGGCCAGCAGCGCGCGCTCGGGTGCAGGCAGCTCCCCGACGACGGCCTCCGGCGCCACGCTCAGCCTCACCGCGTCCGCGAGGAGGGCGAAGCGCGCGCGGCCGGCGCGGCGGCGCACGCCGTCGGCGAGGCAGCGCTCGTCCACGACCTCGGCCGCGGTCAGCGCCGGCTCGAGCTCCACCACGTCGGTGGTGTGGGCGACGGCGGTGCGGGCGCGGAGGGCGTGCGGGTGGCGCGCGGCGTCGATCGGGGGCCGGTACGCGCGGGCGGCGGGCCGCTCCGGCCCGTCCAGGGCGACGTCCACGGGGCCGCCGGTGAGCACGAGCTCGCCCCGCACGCCCTGCAGGCGCCCCGTGAGGGCGAGCAGCAGGGCCGAGCGGCCCGAGCCCTGGGTTCCGAGCACGGCCAGGTGGGTCTGCGGGGGCAGCACGAGGTCGAGGGGGCCGAACACCGGCCCGCGACCGCCGCGCAGGGTCAGACCGCGCGCCACGAGGGTGGCGGGCGGGAGGTCGTCGAGGTGCGCCGGGACGGGGGCGGGCCCGGGGCCATGGTGATCGGCGTCGGTGGGAGTGGAAGACATAGGCCCTCTTTGCCGAGTCGAGGCGGATTCAATACCATCGGTATTCAATACCATCGGCATCGAGAGGGCAACATGGCCACCCGACCCCGCCGCGAGGATGTCCGCGCGGCCATCCTCGACCACGCGGCCCGGGTGTTCGGACGGGAGGGCTACGCGCGCTCCTCCCTCGCCCGCATCGCGGCGGAGGCCGGCTACACGAAGGGCGCCGTCTATTCCGGCTTCGCGGGGAAGCCGGACCTCTTCGCCGCCGCCTGCACCGTCCAGTTCGAGCGGGCGACCACCCGAGCCATGGACGGCGTCGCCGACGCCCTGGACGACCCCGACCTGCCGCGCGAGGACCTGGTGGCCCGCGTGGCGGAGGCTCTGGCCGACGTCGTGCTCGAGACCACGGGCTCCTGGCCCCTGCTCCTCCACGAGTTCCAGGCCGTGGGCCTGCGCGAGCCCGCCGTGGGGAGAGCCTACCGGACGCTCACCGTCCGGCGGCGGGACTTCCTGGCCGGCCTGCTGCGTGAGCACCGCGTGCTGGCCGACGTCCCGGACGAGCAGGTCACGCACACCGCGGCCATGCTCCTGATGCTCGTGCACACGCTGTCGGTCGAGCGGCACCTGGCCCCGGAGGACCTGACGGTGGACGACGTGCGGGACACGCTGGCCGCGGCCGTGCGCTCCCTCCTGCCCTGACGCCTGCGCGCCGGCCCCGCCTCAGCCCAGAGTGCCGGCCACACCGCGCACCAGCGCCACCGTGCCCCCGACGCCGGCCAGGCAGATCGCGAGGACGCGCGCCTTCTCGGGGTCCACCCGGCGGGCCACCACCGAACCGAGCAGCACACCCAGCGGGCCGCCCGCCACGACGGCGACCCACACCGGCCACGGCACGTGCAGCCCCGCGGGCACGGCCGCGCCGAACAGCGACTTGGTGACCAGCGAGGTGAGATTGGCCAGCAGGAACACGGGCTGGAGGGTGGCCGCCCACGAGCGCTGGTCCCACCGGCTCGCCACCGCGTAGACCGCGAGCGCCGGCCCGGCGATGCCCGCGGTGGTGTTCATGAACCCGGCGACGGCGCCGGAGGCGAACACGGCCCCGTTCCCCTGGGCGGTGAAGCGCTGCTGCAGGCCCAGGACGGCGGCCACGGCCACCAGCACGGAGGACCCCAGGAGGATCTCGAGGGCGTGGGCGTCCAGGACCCGCACCGCCCACGCCCCCGCGAACGAGCCGGCCACGAGCAGGGGTGCGAGGCGGACGAAGCGCGGCCAGTCCACGTGCCTGTGGAGCACCGCGAACAGCAGCACCGCGGACACCGAGGCGGCCACGTTGGACAGCGTCACCCCCGCCACCGGGCCCAGGAGCAGGGACAGCGTGGGTGCGGCGATCATGCCGACGCCCATTCCGCTCACCCGCTGGAGCGTGCCGCCCACGGTGATCGCGGCCAGCGCGACGACGGCCGGCAGCCACACCAGGGAGGGGTCCATGCGGGCAGTATGCCGGAGCCGGGGGTGCCCGTCGGCCCTGGCGCCCGCCCGTGACGGGTGCGCATGCTGGCCGCATGGCCCAGCACAGCTCCACTCCGTACCCGCTCGTGATCGTGGGCAGCGGCCCCGCCGGCGTCAGCGCCGCCCGCGCCTACGTCGACGCCGGGGGACCCGGCCCCGTCCTCATGCTCACCTCGGACGTGGACCACCCCTACGAGCGCCCGCCGCTGTCCAAGGAGCTGCTGCGCGGCACCGCCGAACCCGACCCGACGGTGCTGGACGAGCTGCCGGACGCCGTCGAGCTGCGCCGGGGCGTGACCGTCACCCACGCGGACCTGGGTGCGCGGACGCTGTGGGCCGCCGAGGAGCCGATCCGCTTCGAGCGGCTCATCCTGGCCCTGGGCGCCCGTCCGGTCCCCCTGCCGGACGTCGAGGCCGACGCCGAGGTGCACCTACTGCGCTCCTTCGCCGACGCCCGCCGCCTGGTGACGTCGGCCGGGCACGCACGCTCCGCCGTCGTGGTGGGGTCCGGGTTCATCGGCTGCGAGGCGGCGGCCTCGCTGGCGCTGCGCGGGGTGGAGACCACGCTGGTCACCCCGGACGAGGTGCCGCAGCAGAAGCGGCTCGGCCGCGAGGCGGGCGATCGGATCGCGCAGTGGCTGATCGGCGCCGGCGTCGAGCTGCGCACCGGCGTGCGGGTGGGGCAGGTGCGCGCCCCGCGCACCGTCCACCTCGACGACGGCGCCACGCTCGCCCCGGACCTGATCCTCGCCGCGGTG
>NZ_JASDCZ010000134.1:0-5974 GCF_030407635.1 Micrococcus sp. APC 4021 | reverse complement strand
CGATCCCGCCGCGCCCCGCCGCCTCGCCGGCAAGGACGTGCACCCCGTCGGCCTCGGATGCATGAACATCGTGCACGGCTACTCCGGATTCCTCGACGACGACGCCGCCGTCGACCTGCTCACCCGCGTGCTGGACGACGGCACCGACCACCTGGACACCGCCACCCTCTACGGCGGCGGCCGCAGCGAGGAGCTCGTGGGGCGCACGCTCGCCCGGGCGGGGTCGGACGTCCGCGAGCGCGTGCTGCTCGCCTCCAAGGGCGGGCTCGTGCGGGACGGGCAGCGGCGGATCGACGGCCGCCCGGAGACACTGCGCGCGCACGTGGACGCCTCACTGCGCCGGCTCGGCCAGGACCGGATCGACCTGTACTACCTGCACCGGCTGGACCCGGAGGTCCCCGTCGAGGAGTCCGTGGGGGCGCTCGCAGAGGCCGTCACGGAGGGCAAGATCGGGGCGATCGGCCTGTCCGAGGTCTCGGCCGTCACCCTGACCCGGGCCGTGGCCGTCCACCCGATCGCGGCCGTGCAGTCCGAGTACTCCCTCGCCACCCGCAACCCCGAAGGGGGCGTGCTCGAGGCGTGCCGCCGCCACGGGACCGCCTTCGTGGCCTTCTCCCCCGTCAGCCGCGGCCTCCTCACGGACGCGCCGCCGCGGCTGGACCGGCTGGACGCGGGAGATCTGCGGCACCGGCTGCCCCGCTTCGCCGAGGGCCACTACGAGGCCAACCTGACGCTGCGCGAGGCGCTCTCGGCCGAGGCCGTCCGGCTCGGGACGAGCACGGCGGGGCTCGCCGTCGCCTGGGTCCTGGCCCAGGGCGAGGACGTCCTGGCGATCCCGGGCACCACCTCGTGGGAGCACTGGCTCGAGGACCGGGGCGCGCACGCGGTGCGGCTGACCCCGGCCGACGTCGCCCGGCTGGACGGCCTCGTCAATGACGCGACCGTGGCGGGCCCGCGCTACAGCGAGAGCCAGCAGGCCAGCATCGACACCGAGGCGGCGCCGCCGCGCTGAGCCGAACGCGGGGCCCGGGGTGGCCCGCGTCTCATTTCGGTAACAGAGCGCGCTCCCTGTCAGGATGGGCGTCAGGCACCGCGGCCTCCTCCGACCGCGGCGCGCCACGGGGGGCACCGCGGGGCGTCTCTACCCCGACGTCCGAGGAGGACACCATGAATGAGTCTCTGGAGACCCTGCGCGACGAAGTGTTCGCGCGCAACCCCGGCGAGGCCGAGTTCCACCAGGCGGTGTCCGAGGTGTTCGAGGCGCTGGGACCGGTGATGCAGCGCCACCCCCAGTACGTCGAGGCCGGGGTCATGCACCGCCTCTGCGAGCCGGAGCGCCAGATCATCTTCCGCGTCCCGTGGATCGACGACGCCGGCGTCGTGCAGGTCAACCGCGGGTTCCGCGTGGAGTTCAACTCGGCGCTCGGCCCGTACAAGGGCGGGCTGCGCTTCCACCCCTCCGTGTACCTCGGGATCGTCAAGTTCCTGGGCTTCGAGCAGATCTTCAAGAACTCGCTCACCGGCATGCCGATCGGCGGCGGCAAGGGCGGCTCGGACTTCGACCCCGCGGGCAAGTCCGACCGCGAGATCATGCGGTTCTGCCAGTCCTTCATGACGGAGCTGCATCGCCACATCGGTGAGCACACGGACGTGCCGGCCGGCGACATCGGCGTGGGCGCCCGCGAGATCGGCTACATGTTCGGCCAGTACAAGCGACTGACCAACCGCTTCGAGGCCGGCGCCCTCACCGGCAAGGGCCTGACGTGGGGCGGCTCGCTGGTCCGCACCGAGGCCACCGGCTACGGCGCCGTGATGTTCGTCGACTCCATGCTGCGCACGCGCGGCGAATCCATGGACGGCCAGCAGGTGCTGATCTCCGGCTCCGGCAACGTGGCCATCTACGCCGCGGAGAAGGCCGCCGCGCTCGGGGCCACCGTGCTCACCGCGTCCGACTCCTCGGGCTACATCGTGGACCCGGACGGCCTCGACCTGGACCTGCTCAAGCAGATCAAGGAGGTCGAGCGTGGCCGTATCTCCGAGTACGCCGAGCGCCGCGGCGGGCGGTCCCGCTACGTGACCGGCGGCAGCGTCTGGGACGTCGAGGGCACCGTGGCCCTGCCGTGTGCCACCCAGAACGAGCTCGACGAGTCCGCCGCGCGAACCCTGCTGAAGAACGGGGTGAAGGCCGTGGCCGAGGGCGCGAACATGCCCTGCACCGAGGCGGCCGCCCACCTGTTCGTCGACTCCGGGACGCTGTTCGGCCCGGGCAAGGCCGCCAACGCGGGCGGCGTGGCGACGTCGGCGCTGGAGATGCAGCAGAACGCCTCGCGGGACTCGTGGAGCTTCGACTACACCCACGACCGGCTCGAGCAGATCATGCGCGACATCCACGACCGCTGCGTGGAGACCGCCGAGGAGTACGGCACGCCCGGCAACTACGTGGCGGGGGCGAACATCGCCGGGTTCATCAAGGTCGCCGACGCGATGATCGCCCAGGGCGTGGTCTGAGGCCCGGCCCTGTCCCTTCCGTGATCCTCCGCCGCCCTGCGACATCACCGCCGTTCTGACGCGCGGTGATGTCGCAGGGCGGCGGTCGCTCAAGGGCGCCCGGCTCCTGCACAGGCCCCCCGACGTCGGGTGCCCTCCACGGCCGGCGCGGGCGACCCGTCGCACCCCGGACGGGCCCACGACACTGGGCCGCATGACCCTGCTCTCCGACCACTCGCGTGCGCTGCTCCCGGGACGCGGGCCCCTGCTCTGCGCGGCGGACCCTCACGACGGGGCGGCGCGGCGCCGTCTCGAACGCGCCTGGACCCGCGGGGTCCTCGTGCGGCTCTGCCCGCGCGTCTACATCAGCGTCAGCGACTGGGCCGCGCTGCGTCCGTGGGACAGGACGGTCGTGTCCGCCGTCGCCCTCTCGATCGCCCGCCCCGAGACGGTGTTCACGGGCCTGACCGCGGCCCGGTTGCACGGTCTCGGGCCGGCCGTCGAGCCGCCCGCGCTCGAGCTGCGCGCCCCCTCCCCCGGGCATCACGGCGCCGGGCCGCTGACCCGCCGTCCCTTCGCCCCCTCCCTGATGGCCCACGACCGCCGGCCTCCCGGCCTGCCGCGCCGCCGACCCCGGTGGGGGCTGCCGGAGGCGGACCCCGCCGCGCCTCAGCGGGTCGAGGCCGTCCTGTCCGACGGGCAGAGCCTCGGGACCGTCCTGGCGGATCCGCTGCCCACGGTGCTGCTGGTCCTCGGCGCGGCCACCCCGTTCCGCGACGCCGTGGCCACGCTGGACGCGCTCGTCCGAGCCCGGCCCGAGGAGGCCGCACGCTGGGCGAGGCAGGCGGAGAGCCGGCTCGGATCGGCGGCCGCCCTCCGCCGATTCGAGCGGGCCTGGCACTTCGCCGACGCGCGGGCGGAATCCGCCGGCGAGTCCTACAGCCGGGCCATCGTCCACGAGCTCGGCTTCGTCCCGCCCACGGCCCTGCAGCATCGCCACCGGGACGCGAACGGACGCGAGGTGGCCCGCACGGACTTCTGGTGGGAGCAGGTGCGGGTGTACGGGGAGTTCGACGGGCTGGGCAAGTACGACCTGTCGTTCTTCGACGGTGACGACACGGCCCGCCGCGCCAGCATCCGCCGGGAGAAGGAACGGGAGGTGGCCCTGCAGCTGGTCACCCGGGCGGGTGCGCATTGGACGTGGGGAGACCTCCTGCGGCCGGACCGGCTGGCGCGGATCCTCACCGCCGCGGGCGTCCCCCGCTCGGTCTGATCCACGGCCGTCCCACGGGCCCGGTCCCGACCTCCGCGAGCCCGAGCGTTCGACCTCCGCTCTGCGACATCGCAGCCGTGCTGCACGGCGGTGATGTCGCAGGACGGCTGCCGGGCGGCCCGCAGCCCACCTCAGCCTGCCTCAGCCGGCCAGGGCCGCCCGCTGCTCGGGGCTGATGCGCACGGGGCGGCCCGTCTGCCCGTCGACGAACACCATGACGGACGTCGCGGTGGCGCAGAGGGTGTCGTCGACGCCGTCGTGCAGGGCGTAGCCCACGTGCACCGAGGCGGCCTTCACGGCGTCCACGCTCACCACCACGCGCAGCGGCACGGGGCGGTAGGGCATCTGGGCCCGGTACTTCACGGTGTGCTCGGAGATGAACGTCCGCACACCGGGGGCCACCCCCTCGAGCAGGTCGATCGGCGGGGCCTGCCCGCCACCGGCGCCGGTGTTCGCGGGCACGCCGAAGGCCGCCACGCGGGCCTCCTCCAGCAGCTGCACCACGGCGATGTTGTTCACGTGGCCATAGGCGTCCATGTCCGCCCAGCGCAGCGGGATGCGGACCTCGACGGAGCGCGAGGCGGTCATCGGGCGGCCTCCTCGTCCGTGGACCGGTCGTCGCGCTGCGCCGCGGCGTCGAGGGTCGCCGGCGCCTCGTCGTCGCCGAGGATGTCCTCGCGCCAGGCCTCGGGCTGCACGTCCACGAACTCGACGGGCAGGATGCCCAGGTCCTCGAGCTGATTGGACAGCGTGGCCCCGTCCGGGCCGTAGCACCACGGGATGCCCGGGGTGGAACGGCGGGTGTCCTCCGCCCGGCCGCCCGCGAGCAGCGCCTGCGAGGGGGTCAGCTGCCGGATGACGATCGCCTTGACCCGGTCGGGGTGGCGCTGCGCGAACTCGGCGTAGATCTCGGGGTCGTGCTGGCCGTCGTCGCCCACCAGGATCCACTGGATGTCCGGGAACTGCTCGGCGAGGCGCTCGAGCTGGACCCTCTTGTGCTCCTGGCCGGAACGGAACCAGCGGTCCCTCGTGGGCCCCCAGCTGGTCAGCAGCAGAGCGCCGAGCGGGTAGAGGTTGCGGCCCAGGAAGCGGGTGAGGGTCTGCGCCACGTTCCACGCGCCCGTGGACAGGTACAGCACGGGGGCCTTCGGCTCGAGCTCGGCGATCCGGCGCAGCAGCACGGCGATCCCCGGAGTGGGCGTGCGGGCGTGCTCGTCGATCACGAACGAGTTCCAGGCCGCCAGCAGGGGGCGGGGCAGCGAGGTGACCACCACGGTGTCGTCGATGTCCGAGACCAGGCCGATCCGCGCGCCCGGCTCGCAGATGTACAGGTCCATGACGGCGTGCTCCTCTTGGCCGCCGACGTGGAGGGTGGCGGTCTGCCAGCCGGGCTCCAGCTCGACGTCCAGCACGACGTCGACGACGCCCATCCGGTCCGTGCGCACCGTGGTGCGCAGGTCCCCCACCTGCACCTCCACCTCGGCGTAGGCCATGGGCGGGGCCACGAAGTTGCGCCAGCCGCGCACGCCGTCCGCCACCACCTTCGACAGCCGACGGCCGTTCATGAACTCCTCGTCGGAGGCGATCACCACACGGGAGAGGATCCGCACCCAGCTGGTGCTGCCGTAGCCCGTGAACGCCATGACCGTCGGCACGTTGCCGGCACGCAGCGCGCGGGCGCGGTGCCAACGGTTCCACCCCTCCTGCAGGTGCGTGGCGACGTTCTCCACGGGAGTGGGGTCACCGGAAGGGGCCAGGCGGCCGCGCCGGGGCGCGGGCGTGGGGGCGTCGGAGGCTGCGGGCATGCGCCCAGTATTCCGCACCGTGCGCTCTCAGCGGATCTCGGGGACCAGCGCGGTCAGGCGGTCCAGCATGCGGCCGACCTTGCCGTTCTCGATCGCGGCGGCCACGTGCCCGTCCGCGAACCGCTCGCCGCGCACCAGGTAGGTGAACAGCGTGCCGAGGTCGGCCAGGGACGCCTCGGCGATGCCGGCCTCGCTCACCCGGTCCACGTTCCGCAGGTAGTCGACGTCGATGCCCGCCAGCTCCTGCGCGGCCACGAGGCCGGGGAACACGCGGTCGTCGTAGTCCGGGTAGACGCCGCCGAGGGTGCCGGGCGCGGGGGCGCCGTAGGAGGCGATCGGCCGGGCCTCGGTGCCGTAGCCGGCGGCGAGCAGCTCGCGCAGCGCACGCACGGCGGCCACGCGCTGGGGC
>NZ_JASDCZ010000133.1:0-5989 GCF_030407635.1 Micrococcus sp. APC 4021 | reverse complement strand
TGTGTATAAGAGACAGTTCCCCACCTCCGCGCCACCCCCGCGCCGTGAGCCAGACGTTTCGGTCGTGATCAGCCCCTGATTGCAGCCGAAACGTCTGGCTCGCGGCGAAGCACCTGGCCCTGCGCGCGACCCAGCCCCCCGGTGCACCCTCCGGGGCGCTCCCATGACGCCAGGTGGGGTGACGTGGATCACGTTGCAGGCTAGGGTGGGGGGACCGACGATCGCCCATCCCCAGGAGGCCGCAATGACCGTGCCGTCCTCGTCGGCGGAGCATGCGCCCGCGCTCGAGGCTCGCCCCGAGATGCCGGGCGAGACCCTGTCCCGCGTCGCCATGACGTCCGCGGCGCTCGAGCTGATCCGCCGACTCCTCCCGATCCATGGCCCGCTCATGTTCCACCAGTCCGGCGGCTGCTGCGACGGGTCCGCGCCCATGTGCTATCCCGCCGGCGACTTCACGACCGGCGCCGCCGACGTCCTGCTGGGCACCTTCGCGCTGCCGGCCGAGGGGGACCAGGCCGCCGTGGAGATCCCGTTCTGGATGTCCGCCGCCCAGTTCGAATACTGGAAGCACACCCACCTCACCCTGGACGTGGTGGACGGGCGCGGCTCCGGCTTCTCCGTCGAGGCCCCCGAGGGCAAGCGGTTCCTGATCCGCTCGCGGTTGATGGCAGGCTCGGGATGAGCTCGACCCTCGCCACCGGCGCCTACCGACGCGCCGTGGACCGGGCCCACGAGTCCCTCGCCGCGGTCCGCCTGTCGCTCGCGCCGTCGTCGCCCACCGCTCCGGCCGGCGCAGACCAGGGCCTGCGCGCCGCCCTGCAGGGGCTGCGGCGAGAGGTCCGTGAGTCCTGGCTGCGCTCCCTCGGCGCCCTCACCCCCGCGGTACCCGGCCAGACCGACCCGGCCACCCTCTCCGACGACGACCTCGCCGCCGCCCGCCGAGACCAGCGCCTCGCCGTGGCCCTGCCGGTGGTCCGCCGCATGCTCATCCACCCCGCGGCCGAGGCCGGGATGCTCGCCGCGATCGGCAACGCGCGCGGCCACCTGCTGTGGGTCGAGGGCGACCGGACCGCGGTGCGCCACGCCGAGACCATGGGCTTCGTGGCGGGCGCCGACTGGTCCGAGGCGTCCATGGGCACCTCCGCCCCCGGCATCGTCCTCGCGACCGGCGCCCCCACGCAGGTCAGCCGCGGCGAGCACCTGAGCCCGCGCGTGCACCCGTGGAGCTGTTCGGCCGTCCCGCTCACGGACCCGGCCACCGGGCGGCTCGTCGGGGTCCTGGACCTCACGGGCGGGGAGGACGCCGTCAGCCACCTCGCCCTGCCGCTGCTCCAGGCCACCGTGGACGCCGTGCACGCCGCCTGGCGGGACCTGCCCGCCCCGTCCCGGGGCCGTCCCCGCGGCACCGCCCCGACGCCGGGCCCCTCGGCTCCGCCGTCCGCCTCGCCGGGGCCGAGCCCCGCCGCCGCGCCGCACCGCCACGACGCCGCCGCGGGCCTGTTGCGCGTCACCGGCCACCTGCCGCCCACGCTGGACGGGGTCGAGCTCACCGGCCGGCACGCCGAGATCCTCACCCTCCTCGCGTGGCACGGCCCGGGCCTGACCGGCGCCGAGCTCGAGGTCGCGCTGTATCCGGAGGAGACCGCCGGGCCCCGGCCCGCGCCGGGCGATTCCCCCGCCCGCGCCATCTCGCTGCGCGCCGAGGTGCATCGACTCCGCCGGGCGCTGCGGGACGTGGGGGCGCCGGTGGCACTGCTGTCCCGGCCGTACCGGCTCGTGGGGGAGGTGCACGCGGACCTGCTGTGCGCGCGGGAGGCGCTGCGCGCCGGGGATCTGGACCGTGCGCTGCACGCGGCGGCCGGGCCGGTGCTGCCGCGGTCAACGTCCCCCGGTGTCGCCTCGATCCGCGCGGAGCTGGGGGAGGCGCTGCGCGAGGCCGTCGCCCAGGACGCGGATGTCGACCAGCTCTGGGCCTACCTGGGCCGCCCCGAGGCCCGCGACGACGTCGAGCTCTGGGGCGCCGCCCTGCGTCTGCTGCCGACGGACTCGCCGCGGCGTGCGCTCGCCGTGGCCACGCTCGAGCGGATCGAGCGGGACCTGGCCTGACTCGGCCCGCCCCTCACCCGCGCTCGGCCGCAACCTTCGTGCAACCTCCTTGTGACTAGCGTCACAGCCACGGCAGGGCGCCACCCGGCGCCGAGGCAACCGCAGGCAAAGGAGCCAGCACCATGACCGTCTACGCATTCCCGGGCACCGAGGGAGCCAAGGTCGAGTTCAAGTCCCGCTACGAGCACTTCATCGGCGGAGAGTGGACACCCCCGGTCAAGGGCCAGTACTTCGAGAACGTCACGCCCGTGACGGGCAAGGTGTTCTGCGAGGTCGCCCGCGGCACGGCCGAGGACATCGACGTCGCCCTCGACGCCGCCTGGAAGGCCGCCCCGGCCTGGGGCGCCACCTCGGCGGCCGAGCGGGCGCTCGTGCTGCACCGCATCGCGGACCGCATGGAGGAGAACCTCGAGATGCTGGCGGTCGCGGAGACGTGGGACAACGGCAAGGCCGTCCGGGAGACCCTCAACGCGGACGTCCCGCTGGCCATCGACCACTTCCGGTACTTCGCCGGCGCGATCCGCGCGCAGGAGGGCGGCCTGTCCCAGGTGGATGAGGACACCGTCGCCTACCACTTCCACGAGCCGCTCGGCGTGGTCGGCCAGATCATCCCGTGGAACTTCCCGCTGCTGATGGGGGTGTGGAAGCTGGCGCCCGCGCTGGCCGCGGGCAACGCCGTCGTGATCAAGCCCGCCGAGCAGACGCCGGCCTCGATCATGGTGTTCATCGAGCTGATCGCGGACCTGCTGCCGGCCGGCGTCGTCAACGTGGTCAACGGCTTCGGCCTCGAGGCCGGCAAGCCGCTCGCGCAGTCGCCGCGCATCCGCAAGATCGCGTTCACGGGCGAGACGACGACGGGCCGGCTGATCATGCAGTACGCCTCGGAGAACATCATCCCGGTGACCCTGGAGCTGGGCGGCAAGTCGCCCAACGTCTTCTTCGAGGACGTCATGGCGGCCGACGACGCCTACTGGGACAAGGCGCAGGAGGGCTTCACCCTGTTCGCGCTGAACCAGGGCGAGGTCTGCACGTGCCCGTCGCGGGCGCTCGTGCAGGAGTCGATCGCGGAGAAGTTCCTCGACGCCGTCGTGGAGCGGACCTCGCGCATCGTGACCGGCAACCCCCTCGACACGGACGTGATGATGGGCGCCCAGGCCTCCAACGACCAGCTCGAGAAGATCACGTCCTACCTGGACATCGGCCGTCAGGAGGGCGCCGAGGTGCTGATCGGTGGCGCCCGCGCCGAGATGGAGGGCGAACTGGCCGGCGGCTACTACGTGCAGCCCACGATCTTCCGCGGGGACAACTCGATGCGCATCTTCCAGGAGGAGATCTTCGGGCCGGTGGTCTCGACGACCACGTTCACCGACTTCGACGACGCCATGCGGATCGCCAACGACACGCTCTACGGGCTCGGCGCCGGCGTGTGGTCCCGGAACGGCAACACCGCCTACCGCGCGGGCCGGGCGATCCAGGCCGGCCGCGTGTGGGTGAACAACTACCACGCCTACCCGGCCCACGCCGCGTTCGGCGGGTACAAGTCCTCCGGCATCGGCCGCGAGAACCACCTGATGATGCTCGACCACTACCAGCAGACCAAGAACCTGCTCGTCTCCTACTCCGAGGACAAGCTCGGGTTCTTCTGAGCCGACGCCGGCACCGCACGACCCCCCCTCCCCACTCCACGAAAGGTGATCCCCATGACCACGATGAAGGCAGCCGTCGTCACCCAGTTCGGCACAGAGGCCGACGTCACGGAGGTCGAGCGCCCGACGCCCGGCCAGCACCAAGCGCTCGTGAAGCTCATCTCCTCGGGCGTCTGCCACACGGACCTGCACGCGATGGAGGGCGACTGGCCGGTGAAGCCGACCCCGCCGTTCATCCCGGGCCACGAGGGCGTGGGCATCGTCGAGGAGGTCGGACCCGACGTCGAGAACCTCAAGGTCGGGGACATGGTCGGCAACGCGTGGCTGTGGCGAGCGTGCGGCCACTGCCAGTACTGCCGCACCGGGTGGGAGACGCTGTGCGAGGAGCAGGTCAACGGCGGCTACTCCGTGGACGGCTCGTTCGGTGAGTACATGCTCGTGGACGCCCGCTACGCGCCCGTGATCCCCGAGGGCGCGGACCCGATGGAGGTCGGCCCGATCCTGTGCGCCGGCGTCACGGTGTACAAGGGGCTGAAGCAGACCGAGGTGCGGCCCGGGCAGTGGGTCGTGATCTCCGGCATCGGCGGCCTGGGGCACATCGCGGTGCAGTACGCCGTGGCGATGGGCATGCGCGTGGTGGCCGTGGACGTCGCGGACGACAAGCTGGCGCTCGCCTCCCGGCACGGCGCGGAGCTGACCGTGAACGCGAACGTCGCGGACCCCTCCGTGGAGATCCAGGAGAAGATCGGCGGCGCCCACGGCGTGCTCGTCACGGCCGTGCACCCGCAGGCGTTCGGCCAGGCCATCGCGATGACCCGCCGCGGCGGCACCATCGTGTTCAACGGCCTGCCCCCGGGCGACTTCCCCGCGCCGATCTTCGACATCGTCCTCAAGGGCCTGACCATCCGCGGCTCGATCGTGGGCACCCGGCAGGACATGGTCGAGGCACTCGAGTTCTACGCGGCCGGGAAGATCCACCCGACGTTCCACACCCGCCCGCTCACCGAGATCAACGACGTGTTCGACGAGATGCGCCACGGCAAGATCGAGGGCCGCGTCGTCATCGACTACGCGATGCAGGACTGACGTGCCGCCTGGGCGTCGGCTGGGCGCGGGGTAGTATCGACACATCACACGCACCAGTGCGACGGCGGTCGTCCCGCCCGGAGATCCGGGCCGGGGCGGCCGCCGTCGTCGTCGCGGGGACGGGACGGGCCGCAGCGATTCCGGTGCGCGAGCCTCAGCGGGCCGCGGCCGGGGCGACGCCGTCGCGCAGCCACTCCAGCGTGGCCGGCCAGAAGGCCGGCGCGAACCGAGCGTGGAACAGTCCGAAGTGCCCGATCTCCGCGACACCGAGCTCCTCCGGCCGCACCCGCCAGCGCACCGTCCGCCGACCCGGCGAGTAGGCGTCCGCGCGGTCGAGGGCGGCGTCGGTGCCGAAGTCGTCGTCCACGGGCGCCACGATCAGCGCGTCCGCCGTGAACGCGGCCAGACGACGGCGCAGCTCGTCCCGGCCGGCGGTGGTGCGGGCGCTCGCGGTGAAGTCGCGGCGACTGCGCGCCCAGTCCAGGGCGACCCCGCGCGGCAGGTCCTCGAGCCAGCCGAGCCGCCGCCCCGGGAAGTGCCCGCGGGCCAGCGTGATCGCCGGCATCGCCGCGTGCCAGCGCGCCCACATCCGCGCCCTCCCCGGCCGCGCCCGGTAGTCCCGCCAGTGGGCGTGCTGCCCGCCGACGGCCACGTGCCGGGCCACATGCCGCGCCTCGTCCGCGAGCCCGATGCCGAACCCGCCGTAGCTGTGGCCCACCGTCAGGAGGGGGCCGGGCAGGCGCGTCCGGGCCCAGCCGAGCACGGCGTCCGCGTCGAGGGCGCCCCAGTCCGCCCACCGCGCCCGCCGCGCCACGGCGAACGGCTCACGGGACTCCCCGACGCCCCGGTAGTCGAACGTGACCGCGTGGAACCCGTGGCCGGCGAGGAACTCCGCGTAGCGCCGGTAGTACGTGGCCTTCACCCCGGTCGCCGAGGCGATCACCACCGCGCCGGCGGGCCGGGCCGGGGGCGTCGTCGTCGTGGGGGCGAAGTGGCGGGCCGCGAGCACGAAGCCGTCGCGGGCGCGGAGGCGCACGGGGGTGGAGGTGGTCTGCGTCACGCCGCCACCCTAGGTGTTGTGGGTCATGAGGTTCTTGCCACGGGGTACGGGCTGAGATGAGACGAGTGGGCCTCTCCCGCAGGATGGAAGT
>NZ_JASDCZ010000132.1:0-6084 GCF_030407635.1 Micrococcus sp. APC 4021 | reverse complement strand
GCGCTCCTGGCGGAGCCCTGGCTCGCCGACGACGACGGCCGGGACCGCCGGCGCGCCCACCTCACCGTGGCGCCGGTCTCGGGGGCCGCGCTCCGACCTCGGGGTCGGAGGCGGGGCGAGCCCCGTCCGCCGGCGCCGGCCACCGTCCTGCTGGCCGAGGCCGTGCGCGCGCTCGCCGTGTACCGCGGGCCGGAGTGGACCGCCGACGAGGTCGAGGTCGTGGCGTCCCGGCTCGGCGAGGGCCGGTCCGGCGGGCCGCTGCACGAGGTGCTGGCGACCGTCCCGCTGCGCGGCTGAGGGGCCGACGGGCCGGCCGGAGCGGGAGACCCGCCGGGCCGACCCGGCCCCGGGTCAGCCCTCCAGCGGGCCCTGCACCGCGTACAGGCGCTTGTTGGCGAACTCGTCCACGGCCATGGGGCCGAGCTCGCGGCCGAAGCCCGAGCGCTTCACGCCGCCGAAGGGCAGGTTCGCGCCGGCGGCGGAGGCGAGGTTCACGTTCGCCATGCCCACCTCGAGCTGGTCGGCCACGCGCTTGGCCTCGTCCAGGTCCGTGGAGAAGACGGCGCCGCCGAGACCGTACTGGGAGTCGTTGGCCAGGGCCACGGCCTCCTCGGCCGAGGACACCTTGTACACCACGGCGGCCATGCCGAACAGCTCCTGCGTGTAGGCGGGGTTCTCCTGGTCCACGTCCGTGATCACGGCCGGGGAGACGTAGAAGCCCTCGCCCTCGGGGCCGGAGACGCGCTCGCCGCCCACGTGGACGGTGGCGCCGGCCTCCTTGGCCGCGGCGATCTGCTCGGCGAGCCCGTCGGCCGCGGACTCGGAGGACAGCGGGCCGTAGACGTCGGCGTCACGCGAGGTCGGGTCACCGGGCTTCATCGCCGAGGAGCGCTGGACCAGCTCGTCCACGAAGTCGTCGTAGAGGTCCTCCATGACGATCATGCGCTTGTTCGAGTTGCAGGCCTGGCCCCAGTTGCCCATCCGGGTGGCCAGTGCGTCGCGGGCGGCGGCGCGGGCGTCCGGCGCGGAGAGCACGATGTACGGATCGGAGCCGCCGAGCTCGAGGACGACCTTCTTGAGGTGCCGGCCGGCCTGCTCGGCGACGGCGGCGCCGGCCCGCTCCGAACCGGTGAGGGACACGCCCTGCACGCGCGGATCGGCGATGATCGTGGAGATCTGGTCGTGGGTGGCGAACAGGTTCTGGTACACGCCCTCCGGCAGGCCGGCCTCGGTGAAGAGCTCTTCCAGCAGCTGCGCCACCTGCGGGTTGATCTCGGCGTGCTTGAGCAGGATGGTGTTGCCGAGCACGAGGTTCGGCGCCACGAAACGGGCCACCTGGTACACCGGGAAGTTCCACGGCATGATCCCCAGCAGCGGGCCGATCGGCAGCCGCTGGACGAACGCCTCCTGCCCGGAGAACTGCTTGATCGGCTGGTCCGCGAGCAGCTCCTCGGCCTCGTCCGCGTAGTACCCGAAGATCTGGGCGCTGTAGCGCACCTCGCCGACCGCCGCGCCGAGGGACTTGCCCATCTCCGTGGTGATCAGCGCGGCGATGTCCTTGGAGCGCTCGGCCAGCAGCTCGGAGATCCGCTTCACGACGGCGGCGCGCTCGGCCACCGACTTCCGGGACCACTGCTCGTACGCGGCCTGCGAGGCGTCGAGGGCGTCGGCGATCTGCTGATCCGTGGCGTTGTCGAAGGACTTCAGCAGCTCCCCGGTGGCCGGGTTGATCGTGCGGTAGCCCTGAGAGGCGGAGGTGATGGTCATCAGTCGTCACCCTTTCGTGTGGACGTCCTGCGTTGAGCTCCCCATCCTGCCGGAGGCCCCCGCTCACTCCCAGATCCCGGACGCCCCTCTTCGCCACGAGCCGAGAAGGTGGGTGTCCACGACCCCGGCGGCCTCCATCAGGGCGAAGCACGTGGTCGGCCCCACGAATCGGCAGCCGTGCGCCTTCAGCGCCCTCGCGAGCGCGCGCGACTCCTCCGAGGCCGAGGGGACCTGCGCCACCGTCTCCGGCCGTGGGGTCGCGGCAGGCTGGTGCGCCCAGACCAGCCCCGCCAGACCGCGGGCCGGCCGGTCGCCGTCGCCGTGCCAGGCGGGGCCCGCGCCGGGGGAGCCCGGGTGCAGCGGGGTGAACCGCTCGCCGCGCATCCCGACGACGGCCTGCGCGTTCGCGATCGCCGCCTCGATCTTGCGCCGGTTCCGGATGATGCCGGGGTCTGACAGCAACGCCTCGACCTCCGCGTCCCCGAACGCCGCGACGGCGTCCGCGTCGAAGCCCGCGAACACCTCCCGGAACCGGGGCCGCTTGGCCAGGACGGTCCGCCAGCTCAGGCCCGACTGGAACGCCTCGAGGACGAGGCGCTCGAACAGGCCCCGCTCGTCCGTGACGGGCAGGCCCCACTCCGTGTCGTAGTACTCCCGCAGCAGCGGATCCCGTGCCGCCCACGGCGGGCGGGCCCGCCCGTCCTCACCCACGACGACGCCACTCGGCGGCGCCTGTCGCCCGTCGGCCGGTGGATCCTCGGCGAGGGTGGAGACGGGGGCGGGGAGGCCGTCGTCGGCGTGGTGCGCGCTCATGCATCCGAGCCTAGGAGCGGCCCCGGACATCCGGAACCGGAACGCGACGCCCGGGGACGCCACGCCGTCTGCGGACACCTGTGCAGGAGGCACGGCCGGACCTCGTCACTCGAGCCGCCCGGCCCGCAGCGGCACGTGCGGCGGAGGGGGGAGGTGCTGGCGACGACCGCGGTCGGGGCGACGCCATCCGGGAGCACGCCCAGGGCAGGCCGGCCAGCGAGGGCAGTCACGTCGGGGCTCGTGGACGTGGCCGCGGAGCCGGCACCCGGGCCCCCACGCCGCGGCACGGACCGCTCAGTCCCTCGCGAGCACCGCGTCCCCCTCGGGCCGGCGCAGGCTCGGCTCGGGCAGGTACACGGACCCGCCGGCGGCCCGGAACTCCGCGGACTTCGCGGCCATGCCGGCCTCGGCGATCCGCGCCTGCTCGGACGCGCCGCCGAACTCGCTGCGGATGTCCTGGCTGATGCGCATGGAGCAGAACTTCGGCCCGCACATCGAGCAGAAGTGGGCGGTCTTGGCGGGCTCGGCCGGCAGCGTCTCGTCGTGGTACTCCTCGGCGAGCTGCGGATCCAGGCCGAGGCCGAACTGGTCGCGCCAGCGGAACTCGAAGCGCGCCTTGGACAGCGCGTCATCGCGGTCGCGGGCGCCGGGGTGGCCCTTGGCGACGTCGGCGGCGTGCGCGGCGATCTTGTAGGTGATCACGCCCGTCTTCACGTCGTCCCGGTCCGGCAGGCCCAGGTGCTCCTTGGGCGTGACATAGCAGAGCATCGCGGTGCCGTAGCGGGCGATCTCGGTGGCGCCGATGGCCGAGGTGATGTGGTCGTACGCCGGGGCGATGTCCGTGACGAGGGGGCCGAGCGTGTAGAACGGGGCGCCCTTGCACAGCTCCTGCTGGCGCTCCACGTTCTCCCGCACCAGGTGCAGCGGGATGTGGCCGGGGCCCTCCACCATGACCTGGACGTCGTACGCCCACGCCCGCTCCGTCAGCTCGGCGAGCGTGTCGAGCTCGGCGAACTGGGCGGCGTCGTTGGCGTCCGCCACGGAGCCCGGCCGCAGGCCGTCGCCCAGGGAGAACGCGACGTCGTAGCGCGCGAAGATCTCGCAGAGCTCGTCGTAGTTCTCGTAGAGGAAGTTCTCCTTGTGGTGGCCCAGGCACCAGCCGGCCATGATCGAGCCGCCGCGGGAGACGATGCCGGTCACGCGGTCCGCGGACAGCGGCACGTGGCGCAGCAGCACGCCGGCGTGCACGGTCATGTAGTCCACGCCCTGCTCGCACTGCTCGATCACGGTGTCGCGGAAGATCTCCCAGGTCAGGGCCTGGTGGTCGCCGCCGACCTTCTCGAGGGCCTGGTAGATCGGCACGGTGCCGATCGGCACGGGGGAGTTGCGCAGGATCCACTCGCGGGTGGTGTGGATGTCGTCGCCCGTGGACAGGTCCATCACGGTGTCCGCGCCCCAGCGGGTGGCCCACTGCAGCTTCGAGACCTCCTCGGCGATCGACGACGTCACCGCCGAGTTGCCGATGTTCGCGTTGACCTTCACGGCGAACGCCTTGCCGATGATCATCGGCTCCGACTCGGGGTGGTTCACGTTCGCCGGGATGATGGCGCGGCCGGCCGCGACCTCGGAGCGCACCAGCTCCACGTCCACGCCCTCGCGCAGGGCGACGTAGCGCATCTCCGGGGTGATCTCGCCGCGCCGGGCGTAGTGCATCTGGGTGACGCGCGCGCCCTCCTTGGCGCGCAGCGGGGGGCGGCGCTCGCCGGCCCACTCCTGTGAGGCGGCGCCGCGGCGCACGGCCGAGCGGCCGTCGTCGAGCAGGTCGCGCTCGCGGCCCTCGTACTCCTCGACGTCGCCGCGGGCGCGGATCCACTCGGCGCGCTGGGCCGGCAGGCCGCGCTCGGGCACGGAGCCCGGGCCCATGGTGCGGTAGACGGTCAGGGGCGCGTTGGGCGTGCCGTCGGGGGAGTCGTCCTGGTGGACCTCGGTGACGGGCACGCGGATGCCGTGCTCGGCGTCCTCGAGCCATCCCAGACGGTGCGTGGGGTAGTTCTCCTCGGCGACGACCTCGGCCGTCGACTCGGCTGCGGGCAGGGGGGTGCGCTCGGAAACGGACATGGCCGCTGCTCCTTCTTCCTTCGCCGGAATGACCCGGACAGGTTCAGACGGTCTCCGGGCGGCGTCAGCCCGGTCTCAGCCCCGTGCCGTGGGGCTCCCGTGGGATGCGAGCGACCCTAGCACGTCCCCCGCGGCGCCTCACCGTCCGCCGTCCGGCCATGCGGCCGGGCGCTCAGGCGCGCGCCGCGCGGGCCGCCCGGCGGCGTACCGTGGAGCGCTCGACGATCCACGTCACGACCAGCATCACGATGATGACGAGGCCGGCGTAGCCGAGGACGGGGTAGACGGTGCCCACGAGGTCGGAGAAGCCGACGCTCGAGAGCAGGGTGGCGGCCAGGGCCGTGACGACGGCGATGACCCAGCCCGGCACGCGGCGCATCGAGGACAGCAGGGCGATGCGCTCCACCCCGCCGTACAGGCACGAGACCGCCGTCGTGAACTGCGCCAGCAGCAGGACGACCGTGTACAGCAGGGCGGCCCAGCCGCCGATCATCGCGGCCAGCTCGACCATGGGCAGCTCGGCGCGGCCGATCAGCTGGGCGTGGGCGGTCATCGCGGCCATCACCGCGCCGGCCATCACCACGAGGCCCAGGGCCCCGAGCCCGGCCCCGGCGACGAGGGAGCGGCCCGACGAGGAGCTCTCCTCGCCGATCGGGGCGAGCACCGCGTAGGCCAGCTGGATGTTGAAGGCCACGTACAGCACGCCCGAGAGCCACCACTGGTTGATCAGCGGGGACGAGGTCACGAGCGCGGCGACGTCGTCCACCGCGGCCCCCGGGTTCGCCAACCCCCACACCGCGACGCCGACGGCGACCACGATGATCAGGGGGACCACCACGGCCTGGACGCGCACGAGGCCCGTGATGCCGGCCAGCACCGAGACCACGCAGACGGCGGCCATCACCAGCGAGCCCACGAGCGAGGGCAGCCCGAACGCGGTGTGCACCGCCGCCCCGGCCCCGGCCAGCATGATCACCAGCGTCCCCAGCAGGGACGTGGTGATGCACAGGTCCGCGAACCAGGTGGGCACGCGCGACGTCGTGGGGTTCACGATCCGGTGGATGTCCGTGGTCCGCAGCTTCTGCGCCAGCCGCAGCACGATCACCGCGAGCAGGAAGAACAGCGCGCCGGCGATCACGAGCGCCCCCGTGCCGCCCCAGAGGCCGAAGCTCACGAAGTACTGCAGGATCTCGTTGCCCGAGGCGTACCCGGCGCCGATGGTGGTGCCGATGAACGTGGCGGCGATCCCGAGCGGGGAGGTCGGCCGCAGCGGCGCCGACTCCTCGGCTCGGCCGGGGTGCGCGGGGGAGCTCTCTGTGACGTGGGACATGCGACTACATTCTCATGGGCGGGATCGGCCCGGCCCGGGCGGCCGATCCGCCCCGA
>NZ_JASDCZ010000131.1:0-6086 GCF_030407635.1 Micrococcus sp. APC 4021 | reverse complement strand
CCGGCCCCAGCAGCGTCCGCAGCGCGTCGATGAGCGCGGCCGCCTCGGCCGGCGTCGTCGTCCGGCCGAGGGCGAACCGCTGGGTGGCCCGTGCGTCGGCCTCCGTCCGCCCCGGCAGGGCCGCGACCACGTGCGACGGCTCGGCCACCCCGGCGGTGCACGCCGACCCGGACGAGGTGTCCAGTCCGGCCATGTCGAAGGAGAACAGCAGCGCGTCCGCCGTCCGGCCCGGCACGGTGATGTGGACGTTGCCGGGCAGTCGGCGCGTCCCCGGCGGCAGCGGCTCCCCCGTCGCCGGGTCGAGGTCCCGCGGCCCGGTCAGGCGCACCCCGTCCAGGGCGTCGACGGCGGCGATCACCTCGTCCCGCAGCCCGCCCAGGCGGGCGGCCTCGGCGGGCTGCTCCGCGACGGCCTCCGCCACGGCGGCCGCCAGCGCGGCGGCCAGCGCCACCGACACCGTGCCCGAGCGCAGGCGGCGTTCCTGACCGCCGCCGTGCACCACGGCCTCCAGGGTGACGTCCCGGCGCACGAACAGGGCGCCGACACCCACGGGGGCACCGACCTTGTGCCCCGAGACGGCCAGGGTCGCGGCCCCGGACGCGGCGAAGTCCACGGGCACCGCCCCGAGGGCCTGGACGGCGTCGGTGTGCAACGGGATCCCGTGGTCGGCCGCGAGCCGGGCGGCCTCCGCGACGGGCTGGACCGTGCCGATCTCGTTGTTGGCCCACATCAGCGTGGCCAGGGCGGTCCGCTCGGGCGCGGCCGCCAGCGCGGCCCCCCATGCGGCGAGGTCGACCCGCCCGTCGTCGTCGACCGGGACGAGCACCGGCTCGGCACCCTCGTGCGCAGCGAGCCAGTCCACCACGTCGAGGACCGCGTGGTGCTCGATGCCGGTCAGCACGATCCGGGTGCGCTCCGGCGCGACCGCGCGGCGGGCCCGGTACAGCCCCTGGACGGCGAGGTTGTCCGCCTCGGTGCCCCCGGACGTGAGGATCACCTCGGGGGGGTGCGCCCCGAGCGCCGCGGCGATGCGCTCCCGCGCCTCCTCGAGGTGCAGCTTGGCCCGGCGGCCGGAGGCGTGGAGGGAGGCCGGGTTGCCCGGCAGCGCGGCCGCCTCGGCCAGGGCCGCGAGCGCGGTGGGGCGCACCGTCGTGGTGGCGGCGTGGTCCAGGTGCACGCGGTCCGGGGTGGTCACCCGGCCAGTCTAGGAGCCGCGCCGGATGTGCCCGGATCAGTCCCGGGCGAGGAACCGCTCGACGTCGCGGGTCGGGCCCACCAGGAGGATCGTGTCCTCGGGCTCGAGGACGTAGTGACTCGGCGGGTAGAGCCACGTGCCGCGGCTGCGGACCGCGACCACGCGCATGCCCCGCTCCCCCGCGAGCCCGGTGGCTCGCAGGTCCCTGCCCAGCAGGCGCGACGGCGGCGTGGCCCGGACCATGGCCAGGCCCGGCTCGACCTCGACGAAGTCCTGGAAGGACGTGCTGACCAGGTGCGCCACGCGGCGGCCCATGTCCCGCTCCGGGTGGACCACGTGCTCCACGCCGAGCTGACGCAGGATCTCGCCGTGGCGGTCGTCATTGGCCTTGGCCCAGAGCTGGTGCGTCCCGAACCGCCGCATCAGCGAGACGGTGAGGATCGAGTCCGCGAGGTCGCCGCCGATGGCGACGACGACGTGGTCCATCTCGTGGACCGAGAGCTGGCGCATCGCCTCCTCGTCCGTGCTGTCCGCGCGGACGACGTGGGTCAGCCGGCCGTTGAGCGCCTGGACGGCCTCGGCATCGGCGTCGACCCCCAGCACGTGGCAGTCGGACTCCATGAGCTCGCGGGCGACCCCTGAGCCGAACCGGCCGAGCCCGAGGACGGCCACGGTGGGGCGGTCGCCCCGGCGGGGGGCGAACAGGGAACGGGTGAGATCAGCCAATGAGGGGTCTCTCCTTCGGGTACTCGAAGTGGCGGGTGCGGTCGGTCAGGGCCAGGCTGCCGGCGACGGTGGCGGGGCCGATGCGGCCGACGAACATGAGGAGCATCAGGATGCCCTGCGCGGCCGGCGGCAGCTGGGCGGTGATGCCGGTGGACAGGCCCACCGTGCTGAACGCGGACACGCACTCGAACAGGATCTGGTCGGTCGTGAACGAGGACAGGCCCATGAGCGCCATCGTGGCGACGGCGATCGCGGTCGCGGAGAGCATGATCACGGTGATCGCCTCGCGGTGCGTGGTCCGGGAGAGCCGGCGGCCGAACGCATGGACGGCGCCCTCCCCCCGGATCTCCGCGAGCACGATGAACAGCAGGACGCTCGCCGTCGTGATCTTCACGCCCGAGGCGGTGCCGGCGGGGCCGCCGCCGATGAACATGAGCACGTCGGTGGCGAAGAGCGTCACGGGGTGCATCTGCCCGTAGTCCAGGGTGTTGAAGCCGGCGGTGCGGGTCGTGACGGACTGGAAGAACGCCGCGAGCACGCGCGAGGCCGGGTCCAGACCGCCCAGGGTCCGCGGGTTGGACCACTCGAGGACGAGGTACATGAGCGTGCCGCCCACCAGCAGCACCGCGGTGCCCACGAGCACGAGCCGGACCGTGAGGTTCCACCGCTCGGGTCGGCGCAGGTCTCGCCGCAGGGTCAGCACGACCGGCAGGCCCAGGCCGCCCAAGATGATCGCCGCCGCGATCGGCAGGCAGATGAACGGGTCCGAGACGAAGCCCATGAGGTTGTCGCTGAACAGCGCGAACCCGGCGTTGTTGAATGCGGAGACCGCGTGGAAGACCCCCTGCCACAGTGCCTGGCCCGGGGACATTCCCGCGCCCAGCCAGAAGCGCAGGCTCAGCAGCAGCGCCACCGAGGCCTCGACGGCCGTGGAGTACAGGATCAGGGCCCGCAGCACCCGGGGCAGGTCCCCGATCCCCTCGGCCCGGGTGGAGGCCGCGGCGTCGAGGCGCTGGGTGAGGCCGAGCCGCCGGAGGATCACCAGCCCCAGCAGCGACGTGAACGTCATGACGCCCAGGCCACCGAGCTTGATGAGCGTGAGGATCACGAGCTGACCCAGGGGTGTCCAGAACGTCTGGGTGTCCACGACGCCGAGGCCCGTCACCGTGGTGGCGCTGGTCGCCGTGAACGCGGCCTCCAGCGGGGTGGGCGCGCGGCCCTGATACGAGGCGGGCAGCAGCAGTGCGCCGGTGCCCGTCACGATGGCGACGAGGAAGGACCCGACCACGAGCTGGGTCGGACGGATGCGGGGCCGGCGCGGGCCGACCCGCGGCGACGAGGTAAATGTCACGGGAGGGAAACATAGTCCTTCCGGGGCGCACTGTCACCGTGCGGCGCCGGTGGTTGAATGGCCGGGTGCCGACCCCCTCCGTCCCGCTCGTCCACCCGGTGCACCGGTTCGCCCACCACGAGATCGACTTCCGCCGCCGGATCGTCACGATGGCCGTGGTCAACCGCACCCCGGACTCCTTCTACGACGACGGCGCCGGCGCCGTCCTGGAGGACGCCCTCGCCCAGGCCCACGCCGCGGCGGACGCCGGAGCCGAGTGGGTCGACGTCGGCGGCGTGCCGTTCGCGCCCGGGGCGGAGCTCGACCCGACCGAGGAGGCGGCGCGGGTGGTCCCCCTGATCGCGGCCCTGCGGAGCGGGGACGGGGCCGGGTCGTCCGAGGCATCGCGCCGGCTGATCCTCTCGGCGGACACGTTCCAGCCGGCCGTGGCCGAGGCGGCCCTGGCGGCGGGGGCGGACGTCGTCAACGACACCACGGGACTGTTCCACGCGGACCTGGGCCGGGTGGTGGCCGCCGCGGGCGCGCACCTCGTGGTCACCCACTCCCTCGCCCACGTGCGCGGACCCCGGGCCGTGGTCCCCCGGCCGACCTACGGCGACGTCGTCAGGGAGGTCCGCGACCACCTGCGGCGCACCGTCGACCGGGCCGTGGCGCTCGGCGTCCCCGAGGAGAGGATCATCGTGGACCCCGGCCACGATCTGAACAAGAACACCCGGCACACCCTCGAGATCACGCGGCGGCTGGACGAAATCGCCACCCTGGGGCTGCCCGTGCTGGCCGCGGTCTCGAACAAGGACTTCATCGGCGAGAGCCTGGACCGGCACCGGCACGAGCGCCTGCCCGGCTCGCTGGCCGCGGCCGCGGCCTGCGTGTACGGCGGCGCCCGGATCCTGCGCATGCACGACGCCGACGCCTCCGTCTCGGCGGCCCGCATGCTCGAGTGCGTGTTCGGGTGGCGTCAGCCGGCGCGCCTGGTCCACAACATGGGCGCGGAGAACCCGCCGCCGGACCGCAGCACCCTGGCCGGACACCGCGCCCACCGCGGGGGGCGGGCATGAGACGGCTGACCGAGACCGGCCCCGGCCTGGACGACGACGCCCTCCGCACCGCCCTCGCGGCCCCGGCGGCTGAGGACACCGGCCCCGGACCCTGGGTCCGCGTCGTGTTCATCGCCTCCGCCGACGGCGCGGCCACCCTGGACGGCCGTGCGGGCGGGCTCGGTTCCCCCGCGGACCAGCGGCTGCTCTCGCTGTCCCGGCACGACGCCGACGTCGTGCTCGTGGGGGCCGGGACCATCCGGGCCGAGGGCTACGAGGGTGCGCTGCTGTCCGAGGAGGACCGGCGTCGACGCGCGGAGGCCGGCGGGCCCGCGGACCCGCCCGTGGCCGTGGTCAGCGGCAGCCTGGACCTGGACCCGGCGTCCGCGTTCTTCACGGCCGCCCCGGTGCGCCCCTGGATCCTGACGTCCCGGGCCGCCCTCGCGGCCGAGCCGGAGCGGGCGGCGGCGCTGGCCGCGCGCGCGGACGTGCTGGCGGTCGGCGAGGAGCACGTGGACCCCCAGACCGTGGTGGCGACCCTGCACGCGCGCGGCGCCCGCGTCGTCCACTGCGAGGGCGGACCGCGCCTGTTCGGCAGCCTCGCGGCGGCCGGCCTCGTGGACGAGGTGCACCTCACCGTGGCGCCGCTGCTGGCCGGACCCGCCGCCGGCCGCGTCCTGACAGGCGAGGACGGCCCCGGCTTCCCCGCCCGGCTGCAGCTGGTCCAGGTGCTCCACGACGACGGCATGCTGTTCCTGCGCCTGCACCACGAGCGGCGCGCCTCCCCCGGCCCGGACGCCACGCCGTGAGCGCGGCCGAGGAGCACCGCACCGCCTACGAGGTCCTGGGCGTGCCCCGCGACGCGACCGCCGAGGAGGTCCGGCGGGCCTACCGCCGCGCGGCCCGGGCCGCGCACCCCGACGTCGGTGGCGACCCCGCCGCCTTCCGGGCCGTGACGCGGGCGTGGGACCTGCTCGGCGACGCCGAGGCCCGGCGCCGGTACGACCTCTCGCTGCCCGACCCGGACGTCGGTGCCCGCGGCCCCCACGCGACGGCCGGATCAGGGCGGGCGAGACCGTCGGGACGGTCCGGACCCGGCGGACGTGCCGCCCGCCCCGTGCGCTACGAGCCCCCGCCCGGCGAGGCGGAGACGGACCCGACCGTGCTGGACCTGCCGCGATCGAGCCAACGCGTCCACGGGGCGCCGCGGCCGCGCGGGATCCTGCCGGACGAGCACCGGGTGCTGCGGCAGGCCCGCACCCTCGACGTGCTGCTGCGCCACGTGGCGGACGCGCTGCCGGCCGCCCGGGTCCTGACCGGGCTGCGGCTGGGCGGGCGCTGGGGACGGCACCTCGACGTGGACCACGCGGTGCTGTGCGGCCATCGCCTGGCGCTGATCGGCTCCGTCATGGTCCCGGAAGGGACCTACACCTGGGACGGGGCGGACCTGCGCTCCCGGGGCCGTCCCGTGGCCCCGCCGCTGCTCGGCCCCGCGATGATGGCGTGGCAGCAGGCCCTGCCCCAAGTCACCGTCGGCGGATTCGTGCACGTGATGACGGACCGCGACGCGCGGCACGCACCCGTGATCCGCCACACGCGCGGCGCCGACGCACCGGAGGCGCAGGCCGACCTGCTCACCGCCCCGCCCGCGCCCGGGATCGCGTTCGCGCGCGAGGTCGCGCTCTTCCTGGGCACCGGCACGGACCCGGATCTCGTGGACCGGCGCGCGCTCGGCGCGCTGGTCGGCCGGCTCCACTGAGGCACGTCCCCGCCCGGC
>NZ_JASDCZ010000130.1:0-6138 GCF_030407635.1 Micrococcus sp. APC 4021 | reverse complement strand
CCGCACGCGAGCGCCCCGCGTCGTCCCGCCGCCCGCTGCTGCGGTCCCTGGCCCTGACCGCCCAGACCGTCCGCGAGCACGTGACGGACGACCCGGTGCTGCTGGCCCTGCAGGTCTCCCGTCGACTTCCGCCCGCGGTGGCGGGCGGGGCGGCCGGCGTCCTCACCCGCCTGGGCCGGAACGGCGTCGTGCCCGCGCTCGGCCACGAGATGCGGGGCGAGCGCGCGGCGGCCCTGGCTGCCCTCGGCGTGGACGAGGCCGGCCGGCCCGTCCGCGCGTCCCGTCCGGGGGCGGGCGGCGGCCGCGGGCTGGTCCACCGGGCCGACGCGGCCCTCGGCATGGGCCGGCCCGACGTCGCCGAGACGCTGCTCGGCAGCGTGCCGGAGGAGCATCGCGGCGCGGCGTGGACGGCCGCCGCCGCACGCCTGGCGGCGCACCGCGGCGACCTGGGCGGCGCGGCCGCGCTCGCCGCGCGGCATCCCCGCAACCGTCATCTCGCCCGCCGCATGGCGGGGGAGCGGGACGCGTTCCGCGGCGTCGCCCCGACCGTGCCGACTGAGCCCGGCTACCGCCCGGTCCCGGGGCGGGTGCTGCACGTGCTGACCAACTCCCTGCCCCACACCGGGTCGGGGTACGCCCAGCGCAGCCACGCGATCCTCACCTCCCTGCGGGACGAGGGCTTCGATGTCGCCGCCGTGACGCGGCCGGGCTACCCCGTGCAGATCGGCGTGCCCTGGGCGGCACAGCGGGACGTCGTGGACGGGATCGGCTACGCCCGGCTGCTGCCGGCCCGGCTCGCCCAGGGCCAGGCCGCCCGCATCCAGCAGCACGCCGAGCTGCTGGCCGCGCACGTGCGACGACACCGTCCCGCCCTGCTGCACACGACCACGCACTTCGTGAACGCGCTCGCGGTCGAGGCCGTGGCGCGGGCCTTCGGGATCCCGTGGGTGTACGAGGTCCGCGGGCAGCTCGCGGACACGTGGGCGGCGGTGCGCGGTCCCGAGGCCCTGGCCTCGGAACGGTACCGGCTCTTCCAGGAGCGGGAGGCCGAGGCCGCCTGCCGCGCCGACGGGGTCGTGACGCTCGGGGCGGGCATGCGCGACCGCCTGGTCGCGGCCGGGGTGGCCGAGGACGCCGTCGTGCTCTGCCCCAACGCCGTGGGCCCGGCCTTCGTCGCCGAGCCGGCGGGCCGGGACGAGGCACGCGCCCGGCTGGGCTGGGACCTGCCGACCGACGCCTTCGTGGTGGGCACCGTCTCGAGCCTCGTGGACTACGAGGGCCTGGACACTCTGCTGCGCGCCGCCGCGCGGCTGGCCCCGCACCGTCCCGGGCTGCGCGTGCACATCGCCGGCGACGGCGTCGCCCGGCCCGGGCTGCAGGCCCTGGCCGCGGAGCTCGGCATCGCGGAGCTGTGCGCCTTCCCCGGGCGGGTCGACCGCGAGGACGCGCGCCTGCACCACGCCGCCCTGGACGTGTTCACGGTCCCGCGCCGGGACCTGCCCGTCACCCGCGCGGTGACGCCGATGAAGACCGTCGAGGCCTCGGCCACCGGTCGGCCCGTCGTCGCCTCGGACCTGCCGGCCCTGGCCGAGCTCGTCGAGGACGAGCGGACCGGCCTGCTCGTCCCCGCGGAGGATCCCGCCGCGCTGGCCGCTGCCCTCGACCGGCTCGCGGGGAACCCAGCCGAGCGGGTGCGCCTCGGCGCGGCCGGCCGGGAATGGGCCCTGCAGACGCGCACCTGGGAGGCCAACGCGCGCCGCTATCGGGCGCTCTATGACCGGCTCGGCGTCCACCCGCGCTGATACAGTGACGCTGGCGCCGGGCCTCCCGCACTCTCGTGTTCCGGAGGCCTCCTCGACGCCCGCCCGACGCTCGCCGCGTGGGGCCCGTGCACGGAAGGAAGACTGGACCCGCATGAAGATCGCCGTCGTCGCCCTGGGCAAGATCGGCCTGCCGCTGGCCGTGCAGTTCGCGAGCAAGGGACACGAGGTGGTCGGCGTGGATGTCAACGCCACCGTCGTGGACCTCGTCAACGCGGGGACCGAGCCTTTCCCGGGCGAGGCCCACCTGCAGGAGAAGCTCTCCTCCACGGTGGCCGACGGCCGCCTGCGCGCCACCACCGACTACGGCGACGCCGTCCCGGGGGCCGACGCCGTCGTGCTCGTCGTGCCGCTCTTCGTGGACGACGAGGCCCGCCCCGACTTCGGCTGGATGGACGGCGCCACCACCGAGCTGGCGAAGCACCTGACCCCGGGCACCCTCGTCTCCTACGAGACCACGCTGCCCGTGGGCACCACCCGCACCCGGTGGAAGCCGATGCTGGAGGAGGGCTCGGGCCTGACCGAGGGGGAGGACTTCCACCTCGTGTTCTCCCCGGAGCGCGTGCTCACCGGCCGCGTGTTCGAGGACCTGCGCCGCTACCCCAAGCTGATCGGCGGCCTGACCCCGGCCGGCGCCGAGCGCGCCCGCGAGTTCTACGAGGCCGTGCTGGACTTCGACGAGCGTCCTGACCTGTCCCGTCCCAACGGCGTGTGGGACCTCGGCTCCGCGGAGGCCTCCGAGATGGCCAAGCTCGCGGAGACCACCTACCGCGACGTCAACATCGGCCTGGCGAACGAGTTCGCCCGCTACGCCGGCGCGAACGGCATCGACATCTACCAGGTGATCGAGGCCTCCAACTCGCAGCCGTACAGCCACATCCACCGCCCGGGCATCGCCGTGGGCGGCCACTGCATCCCGGTCTACCCGCGCCTGTACCTGTGGAACGACCCGGCCGCGGACATCGTCCGCACCGCGCGCGCCGTGAACGCCTCGATGCCGGACTTCGCCGTGGACCTGCTCGCCCAGGCCCACGGCGACCTCGCCGGTCAGCGCGTCGTCGTGCTGGGCGCCGCCTACCGCGGCGGCGTGAAGGAGACCGCGTTCTCCGGTGTGTTCGCCACCGTGGGCGCCCTGCGCACCCGCGGCGCCGAGGTCACCGTGGACGACCCGATGTACTCGGACGAGGAGCTCACCGCGCTGGGCTTCACCCCGCACTCCTCCGGCTCCGAGGTCGACGCCGCGATCCTGCAGACGGACCACGCCGAGTACCGCGCCCTCACCCCGGCCGACCTGCCGGGCGTGCGCACCTTCGTGGACGGCCGCAACGTCACCGACGCCGACGCCTGGGCGGGAGTGACCCGTCGGGTCATCGGCCTGCCGCAGGACGCCGAGGCCGCCCGATGAGCGGGGACGTCTTCACCGCCGCCTCGGCCGACGTCGCCGAGGACGCCGTCCTCGGCGACGGCACCAAGGTCTGGCACCTCGCGCAGGTCCGTGAGCAGGCCCGCCTCGGCGAGCGCTGCATCGTCGGTCGCGCGGCCTACATCGGCACCGGGGTGGAGCTCGGCGACGACTGCAAGGTCCAGAACCTCGCCCTCGTCTACGAGCCGGCCCGTCTGGGCCGCGGCGTGTTCATCGGACCCGGCGTCGTCCTGACCAACGACACCTACCCCCGCGCGGTCAACCCGGACCTGTCGCAGAAGTCCGGGAACGACTGGGAGGCCGTGGGCGTGGAGATCGGGGACGGTGCCGCGATCGGCGCCCGCTCGGTGTGTGTCGCCCCGGTGAGCATCGGCGCGTGGGCGCTGGTGGCCGCCGGGTCCGTCGTGACTCGCGACGTGCCAGACTTCGGCCTCGTGGCCGGGGTGCCCGCGAAGCGCATCGGCTGGGTCGGCCGGACGGGCCGCCGGCTCGAGGAGAAGGACGGCGTCTGGGTCTGCCCGGACACCGGGGAGACGTTCATCGAGCGGGATGGGGCGCTGCGCCCGGCCGGACCCGCGCAGGAGGAGGAGAACCATGGCTGAGTTCATCCCGGCGGCGAAACCGCTCATCGGCGACGAGGAGCGCGAGGCCGTGGGCCGCGTCCTGCGCTCCGGCATGGTGGCGCAGGGCCCCGAGGTCGCGGCCTTCGAAGAGGAGTTCGGTGCCGCGATGGTGGACGGCCGGGCCTGCGTGGCCGTCAACTCCGGCACCTCCGGCCTGCACCTGGGCCTGCTGGCCGCGGGCATCGGCCCCGGCGACGAGGTCATTGTGCCCGCCTTCACCTTCGCGGCGACCGGCAACGCCGTCGCCCTCACGGGCGCGACCCCGGTCTTCGCGGACGTGGACCTGCAGACGTACACCCTCGACCCCCAGGACGTGCGCGCCAAGGTGACGGAGCGGACCGCCGCCGTCATGCCGGTGCACCTGTACGGCCACCCGGCCCGCATGGACGAGCTCGAGGCGATCTGCCGCGAGCACGGCCTCCAGCTGTTCGAGGACGCGGCGCAGGCGCACGGCGCCCGCTGGAAGGGACGCCCCGTGGGCACCTTCGGGGCGTGGGGCATGTTCAGCCTCTACCCGACCAAGAACATGACCTCGGGTGAGGGCGGCATGGTCTCCGTGGCGGACCAGGACGTCGCCCGTCGCCTGCGCCTGCTGCGCAACCAGGGCATGGAAGTCCAGTACCGCAACGAGCTCGTGGGCTTCAACAACCGCATGACGGACATCCACGCGGCCATCGGCCGGGTGCAGCTGACCAAGGTCGGCGCGTGGACCCGGCGCCGGCAGGAGATCGCCGCCCGCTTCGACGCCGAGCTGCGCGGGGTCACCGTGCCGACGGTGCTCGAGGGCGCCGAGCACGTGTACCACCAGTACACGGTCCGCCTGCCCGAGGAGCTGGCCGGGAAGCGGGCGGACGTCCTCGCCCGCCTGAAGGACGAGTTCGGGGTCGGCACGGGCGTCTACTATCCGGTGCCCACCAACGAGCTGCCCTCCTTCGGCGTCGAGGCGGACCTGCCGAACACCCGCGTGGCCGCGTCCACCGTGTTCTCCATCCCGGTCCACCCGTCCCTGACGGACGCGGACGTCACACGCGTCGTCGAGGCCGTCAACACCGTGGTCGCGGAGGCCGCCGCATGAGCGTGCTGCGCACCGGACTGATCGGCCTGGGCATGATGGGCCGCCACCACGCCCGCGTGATGCGCTCCGTCGAGGGCACCGAGCTGGTCGCCGTCGCCGACGCGATGGGCGATCCACACGGCGTGGCGGGGGAGTTGCCCCTCTACGACTCGGTCCAGGGGCTCATCGACCACGGCGTGGACGCAGTCATGTGTGCCGTCCCGACCGGCCTGCACGAGGAGGTCGGCATGGTCCTGGCCGAGGCCGGCGTGCACGTGATGGTCGAGAAGCCGATCGCACACAGCACCGAGGCCGGCACCCGCCTGGTCCACGCCTTCGACGAGGCCGGCCTCGTCGGCGCCGTGGGGCACATCGAGCGTTTCAACCCCGCCCTCCAGGAGATGCGCCGCCGGATCCAGGCCGGCGAGCTGGGCCGAGTCCTGCAGATCACGACCGTTCGCCAGGGCGGCTTCCCCGCCCGCATCGCCGACGTCGGGGTCGTCAAGGACCTCGGCACGCACGACATCGACCTGACCGCGTGGCTGGCGGACAGCCCGTTCACGCGCGTGGCCGCGGAGACCATGACCAACTCCGGCCGTGAGCACGAGGACATGGTGGTCGCCAACGGCCGCCTCGAGTGCGGGGCCATCACGAGCCACGTGGTGAACTGGCTCTCGCCGGTGAAGATCCGCCAGACCGTCGTCACCGGCGAGCTCGGCGCGTTCGTGGCGGACACCGTGCACGCAGACCTGACCTTCCAGGCCAACGGATCGGTCCGCACTCGCTGGGACGCGGTGTCCGCGTTCCGTGGCGTCTCCGAGGGGGACGTCACCCGTCTGGCGATCGAGAAGCCCGAGCCGCTGCACACCGAGCACGAGGCGTTCCGCGACGCGATCCTCGGAGTCCGGCAGGAGCACGTGTCCATGGCGGAGGGGCTCGACACGCTGCGCGTGGCCGAGGCGATGATCGCGTCGGCCCGCACGGGTGAGAGCGTCACGCTGTGAGCGCGGGGGACTGGCGACGCCGCGCCCGCCGGGCCGTCCGCGCGGTGGCCCGACGGGCGCGAGCCCTGCCCGAGCCCGGGCCTCGCGTGCTGCGCGCCGTGTTCGACACCCTCCCACAGGACTCGGACGCCGTGCGTCGGATCCGGTCGATGGTCGCCCCACCCCGCCGGCGCGGCGGAGCGGGGCGGGGGCGTGCCGCGCCCGCCCGCGACAC
>NZ_JASDCZ010000013.1:0-28960 GCF_030407635.1 Micrococcus sp. APC 4021 | reverse complement strand
CGACCCGCCGACAGATGCTCCTGGCCGGTTCCGCCCTGCTCGGATCGGGACTGCTGGCCGCCTGCGGGCAGGACGGGGAGGACGCGGCGTCGTCGTCCGTGCCGACCTCGTCCGCGCCCACCTCCGCCGCCCCCGCTGGTCCGCCGCCCGCCGGCGAACCGGTGGCCTGGTCGGACGTGGCCCGGGTTCCGCACCTGTTCTTCCACTCCCTCGTGGTGGACCCGGCCCGCGCCTTCGACGGCGACGACAAGGCCGGCGGCTATCTGGACTTCATGGTCACGGTGGACGAGTTCGACGCCGTCATCCGGCAGGTCTACGAGCGCGGTTACGTGCTGGTCTCCCCGCACGAGCTGTACGAGGTGGGGGAGGATGACGTCGTGCGCCCGAAGACCCTCATGGTCCCCGAGGGCCGGACCCCGCTGATCCTCTCCCTGGACGACTGCTCGTACTACCTCTACATGGACGGCGACGGCTTCGCGGACCGCCTGATCGTGGCCGAGGACGGCCGCGTCCGCAACGAGTACACGGACGCCGAGGGCACCACGCACGTCGGGGCGTTCGACGTCGTCCCGCGCCTGGACGACTTCCTCGCCGAGCACCCGGACTTCAGCCTCAACGGCGCCCGCGGCGTGCTGGCCATGACCGGCTACGACGGCGTGTTCGGCTACCGCACCTCGGCCCGCGAGTTCGGGGACAGCCCCACGTTCGACGCCGACGTCGCGGCCGCCACCGAGGTCGCCGACGCGCTCAAGGACAGCGGCTGGGAGTTCGCCTCCCACACGTGGGGCCACCGGACGGTGCCGAAGCTGACCATGGAGGAGCTCGAGTTCGACATGAGGCACTGGCACGAGGAGGTCGAGCCGATCCTCGGCCCCACGGACATGCTCATCTACCCGTTCGGCGCGGACGTCACCGGCCCCGGCAAGTACACGGAGGACAACGAGCGGTACCGCTACTTCCGCGAGCTCGGCTACCGCTCCTTCTTCCTCGTGGACGGCACCTCCAAGGCGTGGGGCCAGCTCGAGCCCGGCTACTACCGCGGCTCGCGCATCAACGTGGACGGCATCAGCCTCGCCGCGGCCGTCTCGGGCGAGCGGCCCGTGCTGGAGGAGTTCTTCGACCCCCGGTCCGTCCTGGACCCGGCCCGCCCCGAGTCCATCCGCGGCCCGAAGAAGCCGAGCCCGGCGCCGTCGTCGCCCGCCGCGGCCCCGAGAACCCCGCGACCCTGAGGAGAGCACCATGTCCATCCCCGCCACCGAGGTCGAGGCCCGCTGGAACGCGGCCGCCGAGCCGTTCACCGCCGTCGTCCGGGAGGTGCGGGACTGGGACGCCGCCACCCCGTGTGAGGGCTGGGACGCGCTGGACCTGCTGGACCACGTGATCGCCGGCCAGCGCGACTTCGCCGCCCGCCAGGGCCGGGAGGTGCCCCTCTTCGACGGGTCCCGCCAGCAGCTGGCCACCCAGTGGGCCAAGCACGCCGCCGCCATGTCCGCCCTCGCCGGTGACGAGGAGTTCATCATGCGGCCCATGAAGACCGCGCTCGGGGAGATGCCCGTGGGCGAGGCGTTGATCCGCTTCCACGCGTTCGACGTGATCGTGCACCGTTGGGACCTGGCCCGCTCGCAGGGCGTGGACGCGCGGTTCACGGACGCGGAGATCGACTGCGTGGAGGAGTCGCTGGAACTGTTCGGCGACGCCGCCTACACGCCCGGCATCCTGGGCGAGCCCGTCCCCGTGGCCGACGACGCCGACCGGCAGACCCGCCTGCTCGGTCGCCTGGGCCGTCGGGGCTGAGACCAGGGCAGGACCCGTCCCCGCACCCCAGGAGGCACCGTGAGCGAGTCCACCGGTTTCAGCGCCGCGGAGCAGGCCGCGATCGCCGAGTGCGCGCAGGAGCTGCGCGCCCAGCGCGGCGGCAGGAAGAAGGCCGACGCCCTGCAGGACCTGCTGGTGAAGATCGAGGAGATGCCCGAGCAGGACCGCGCCATGGCGGTGGGGGTGCACCGGATCGTCACGGAGGCGGCCCCGGAGCTCGAACCCCGCACCTGGTACGGCATGCCCGCCTACGCGCGCGGCACGGACGTGCTCGTGTTCCTGCAGGTCAGCAGCAAGTTCGGCGTGCGGTACACAACCCTCGGCTGACGTCCGGCGCAGAGTGGTCACGACACGCCGCGTCGCGCACGCGGAGACGGCGTGTCCTGACCACTCCGCGGGCTTTCCGGCCCCTCCGAGCCCGCCGGCCCCTCCGCGGCCCGGGCTGCCCGTCGCCAGCGCCGCACCGCCCACAGGGTCAGACCGCCCACGGCGAGCCAGCCCACCCCGAGCAGCACGCCGTTCACGACGCCCGGGCGCACCGCGAACGCCCCCATCGCCACGAGGGAGAGCTGCCCGGGGATCACGCCGACCGCGGTGGAGCCGGCGAAGATCCCCAGCGGCACGGCGAGCGCGCCCGCCCCGTAGTTCACGGGCCAGTACGGCAGCCCCGGGGCGACGCGCAGGGCCAGCAGGGCGAGGAACCCGGTGTCCTCGAGCCGCCGCTCCACGGTCTCGGCGTGGCGGCCGAGCCCGCGCAGGACCACCTCGCGTCCGACCGCGCGCGCGATGCCGTACGCCCCGAGCGAGCCCAGCAGGGCTCCGACGACGGACAGCACCGTCCCCTCGATCGCGCCGAAGAGCACACCGGCGGTGACCGCCATGATCGTCACGGGGATGGGGGTGAGCGCCACGGCCGCGTACAGCACGGTGAACGCCAGCCAGCTCCACCAGCCGAAGCCGTCCAGCTGGGCGCGCAGCTCGTCCACGCCGGGCAGGCGCACGGTGAGTGCCAGCCACACGAACGCCGCCACCACGAGGACGAGGGCGGCGGTGCGCAGGATCGACACCCCGCGGTGCCCTGTGCGGGCGGGCAGGGTGGAGGCGGCGCCGGAGTCGCGCGGCGGCACGGCGGTGGAGGGCATCGGCTCAGGCTACCGGCAGCCGCTCCCTCCGCATGTCCTCCCTGGCTTGCGGTCACGCCCTGCTCTGCTTTGCTGGATCACACGCGTGTGACTCATCCACACCTGTGGACAACTCTGTGGAGAACCCTGTGCACGCGGCCCGCCGGGTGTGGACGGAGGGGCTCAGACGGTGGACGCGCCGGGCGCGTCGTCACCCGGCCGCGCCTCGCCCGGCCCCGCCGCCGGCTCGTCCTCGAAGACGGGACCGCCGTCGTCCTCCCAGGCCGCGGCGGCGTCGTCGTCCCTGTCGGTCTCCTGCACCTGGTCGTGCAGGCGCTCCATGCGGGTGTCCAGGTCCGCAGCCACGCGGGCGGCGGCCACGAGCTCGGTCGCGATGTCCGGGGGCACGCCGCCGTCGAACTTGTAGTTGATCTTGTGCTCGAGCGTGGCCCAGAAGTCCATGGCGCTCGTGCGGAACTGCATCTCCACGGTCACCGGGATCGTGCCGGTGGACAGGTGGATCGGCACCTGCACGAGGCAGTGCAGGCTGCGGTAGCCCGAGGGCTTGGGCCGGGAGATGTAGTCCTCCACCTCGAGCACCCGGATGTCCGGCTGCTGCGTGAACTGGCGGAACACGCGGTACACGTCCCGGGCGAAGCTGACGATCACGCGCGCCCCGGCGATGTCCGTGACGTTGGTGCGCAGCGCGTCCAGGTCCAGGGACAGCCCGCGGGCGGAGGCCTTGCGCAGGATCGACTCCGGCGACTTCACCCGCGTGACGATGTGCTCGATGGGGTTGTAGTCGTGCAGGTGTGTGAACTCGTCCCGCAGCACCTCGAGCCGCGCCTCCACCTGGAGCAGGGCCGAGCGGTACTCGAGGTCGAAGCGCTCGACGTCTCGGCGCAGCCGCTCCAGCGCCCCTGACGTCGCGGGGGAGAGCTGCGTCAAATCGGATACGGGGGTGCCGCGCAGCGCCTCGACGTCCGCCGAGGGCGCGGGTGCGTCCGGGGAAGGGTCCTGCTCCATGGCCTCAAAGCCTACGGCGGGATCCTGCGAGACGGCGGGCCGTCCACAGGCCCGACGGCGGCCCGTCAGTCCTCGGCGGGGATCAGCACGCGTTCGAAGGCGGCGCGCTCCTCGTCGGAGACGGCCACGGGCCGCCCGGCCGCCGGGTCCACCTGCACGAACACGGCGTCGCACAGCACGCAGCGCCGCCCGTCCTGCCACAGCTCGTGGCGCAGCGTGAAGGACGTCCGGCCGATCCGCAGGATCCACACCCGCGCCGTCACCTCGGGCCCGGCGTAGACCACGGGCGCCTCGTACTGGACCTCCATGGACCGCACGACGCGCTGGACGTCCGGGGACGCCGTCGTCGTGGCCCACGCGGCCAGGGCGCGCACGCGCGCCTCCTCGGCGAGGGTGAGCAGGCGGGCGTTGTTGACGTGGCCGTAGCGGTCTTCGTCGGACCAGCGCAGCTGCAGCCCGACCTCGAACGGGGTCGGCGTGCCGGCGTCGGCGGGGGTCTCGGGGGTGGTCGGCTGCGTCACGGGGTGAACACCTTTCCTGGGTTGAGGATGCCGTGCGGGTCGAACACGGCCTTGATGCGCTGCTGGAGGTCGTGCTGGGCGTCGCCGAGCTCGTCTCGCAGGAACGCGCGCTTGAGCAGGCCCACGCCGTGTTCGCCGGTGAGCGTGCCGCCGAGTTCCAGGCCCGCGCGGAACAGCTCGCCGGCGGCCTCCCACACGTCCGCCGGGATCGACGCGGCGTCCTCGGCCGCGCCGCCCACCTGCGCCGCCGCGCCGAACAGCAGGATCGGGTGCAGGTTGCCGTCCCCGGCGTGGGCCGTGGTGGGGATGGCGACGCCGGTGCGTGCCTCGATCTCACGGATCCGCGCGAACATCTCGGCCATGCGGCTGCGCGGGACGGCCACGTCCTCCACGAGCGGGGTGCCGAGGCGCTCGAGCGCGGGGAACGCGGTGCGGCGCAGGGCCATGAGGGCCTCCCCCTCGGCGGGGTCCACGGTCACGGTGACGTCCCCGCCGTGGGCGCGCATGAGGGCGGCCATGGCCTCCCCGTCCGCCTCGGCGCCGGCGCCGTCGGCCTGCACCAGCAGGAACGCGCCGGACTCGGGCAGGGCGGCCCCGCGTTCGGGCCCCGCGTGCGCGCGCACCGCGGCGAGCGTCGCCTCGTCCATCAGCTCCATCAGGGCGGGCACGTGACCGGCCCCGGTGATCGCCTCGGCCGCGGCGGCGCCCGCGACGACGTCCGGGAAGAACCCGCCGAGCGTCACGGGCACGCCGCGCACGGCCGGCCGCAGCGCCAGCGTCGCGCCCACGATCACGCCGAGCGTGCCCTCCGAGCCGATCATCAGCGCGACCAGGTCGTAGCCGGTCACCCCCTTGACGGTGCGGTGGCCCAGCCGCAGCAGGGTGCCGTCCGCGAGCACCACGTCCAGGCCCAGCACCGCCTCGCGCGTGACGCCGTACTTGGCGCACAGCAGCCCGCCGGCGTTCATCGCGATGTTGCCGCCCACCGTGGAGATGTCCTTCGACGCGGGATCCGGGGCCCACCACAGCCCGTGCTCGGCGAGCGCGGCGTTCAGCGCCCCGTTGAGGATCCCCGGCTCGACGACGGCCACGCGGTCCGCGGGGGAGACCTCCAGGATCCGGTCCATCGCGGTCATGTCCAGGACGATCTCGCCCGCCCCCGCGACGGCGCCGCCGGCCAGCCCCGTGCCCGCTCCGCGGGTGACCAGCGGGGTGCGGGTGCCGTGCGCGATCCGGCACGCGGCCTGCACGTCCTCCACCGTCCGTGCGCGGACCACGGCCCGCGGCGCGGCGGGGGAGCGATGCCCCGAGCGGTCCGCCCGGGCGGCCTGGAGTGCGGCGGCGGAGACGTCCACGCGGCCGGGCAGCTCCGCCTGCAGGCGGGCGACGACGTCGGCGGGCGGGGCGTCTGCGGCGGGGGCCGGGGCGAGCGGTGCGGCCGGGGCGAGCGGTGCGGAGAAGTCCATGCCCACCAGTGTCGCCGATCACACGGGACGGAACGCTCGTCGGCCGGTCCGATGACGCGCCCGGCCCCGTCCCTAGACTGGCGGCCATGACCTCCCCGGACCCCGCTGCGCCGCGCCCCCGCGTCCACGTGCTCACCCTGCGCCCGGATGGAGCCCGTGAGGACACCGCCCGCCGCGTGGGCGCCGTCCTCGCCGAGGCCTTCGCCACGGACCCGTACACGCTCGGGCTCGTGCCCGAGGACCGGCGCGGGCCCCGCCTCGAGCGCAAGTTCACCGCCGCCGTGCGCCAGGGGCTGCGCGCGGGGGCCGACGGCGCCCCGCTGGGCGCCGTGGACGTCGCCGTGGACGCGGCCGACGGCACGCTGCTCGGCGCCGCCGTGTGGACCTCCCCCGCCGCCCCCCGCGGGGTCGACGTGCCGGGCCTGCTGGCGGGGCTGCCCACCGCGGTCGCCGTCCACGGCCGCCACACCCTCGCCCTGAAGCGGATCCAGGCCGCCTGCGAGCGTGCCCGCCCGGCAGGCCGGCACTGGTACCTTGAGGAGGTCGGCACCGTCCCGTCCGCCCGCGGGCGCGGGGCGGCGAGTGCGCTGGTGCGCCACGGCCAGCGCCGCGCGTCGGGTCTGCCCGTGCACCTCGAGGCGTCCGTGCCCGCCACCGTCCCGTTCTATGAGCGGCTCGGCTTCCGTGCGACCGGCCACGTGCCCGTGCCCGGGGGCGAGCCCCTGACCTGCCTGCGCTGGGAGGCCTGAGATGAGACACCCGATCCCCGACTACCTGGCGAGCCTGATCACCGAGCTCGGCGCCGTGAACCCGGGAGAGACGGCCCAGTACATCCCCGTGCTCGCGGAGGCGGACCCGGACCGCCTCGGCATCGCGCTGGCCACCCCCACCGGGCGGCTGCACTCCGCGGGGGACGCGGACGTGGAGTTCACCATCCAGTCCGCGTCCAAGCCGTTCACGTACGCGGCCGCGCTCGTGGACCGGGGCTTCGCCGCCGTGGACCGACAGGTGGGGCTGAACCCCTCGGGCGAGGCCTTCAACGAGCTCTCCCTCGAGGCGGAGTCGCACCGCCCGGACAACGCCATGATCAACGCGGGCGCGCTCGCGGTGCACCAGCTGCTGGTGGGGCCGGAGGCGAGCCGGAAGGAGCGGCTGGACCGGGCCGTGGAGATCATGTCCCTGCTCGCCGGGCGTCGGCTCGCGGTGGACCGGGAGACGTACGAGTCCGAGATGGCGGTCTCGGACCGCAACCTCTCCCTGGGGCACATGCTCCGCAGCTACGGGGTGCTGCAGGACTCGGCCGAGGAGATCGTGGCCGGGTACGTGGCGCAGTGCGCCGTGCTCGTCACCGCCAAGGACCTCGCCGTGATGGGCGCGTGTCTGGCCACCGGGGGCATCCATCCGATGACGGGTGAGCGCGTGCTGCCGTCCATCGTGGCGCGGCGCGTGGTGTCCGTGATGACCTCCTCCGGCATGTACGACGCCGCCGGGCAGTGGCTCGCCGACGTCGGGATCCCGGCCAAGTCCGGGGTGGCCGGCGGTGTGCTCGGCGCGCTGCCGGGCCGCGTGGGGATCGGCGTGTTCTCGCCGCGCCTGGACGAGGTGGGCAACTCGGCGCGCGGCGTGCTGGCGTGCCGCCGCCTCTCCGAGGACTTCCGGCTGCACCTCATGGACGGCGACAGCCTGGGCGGAACCGCCGTGCGCTTCGTGGAACGCGAGGGTGACCGCGTGTTCCTGCACCTGCAGGGCGTGATCCGGTTCGGCGGCGCCGAGGCGGTGCTGGACGCGCTCACGGACCTGCGCACCGGTGCGGAGAAGCCCGGCACCGGCTGGGACGCCGCCGTCTACCCGCGGTGGCAGGAGGCCGCGGCGGACAGCGCGGCGCTCGCGGCCGCGACCGGCGGCGGGGCGGTGTACGAGGCCGCCGCCGTGGCCGCCCAAGACGAGAACGACGGGCCCATCCGCACCGTGGTGCTCAACCTCACGCGGGTGGACCGGATCGACGACGTCGGCCTGCAGCCGCGTCCCGTGCCGCCGGTGGACCGTCGGAGCCGCCTGGCGTGGCACGTCTCGGGGGCACTGCCGCTGATCGGGTGCCTGACCTCGTTCCCCATCGGCATGTCCAAGGACTCCATGGTGATCCCGGGCGTCGGCTATCAGGGCGGTTTCCCCGCGGGCTGGTCCCACGCCCTCAACCAGCCGGCGTACTTCACGTGGCTGTCCAACGCGCTGGTCGCGGGCACGTCGCTGACGCTGGCCGCGCGTCGTGAGGCGCCCACGTCGGACGCGTTCTGGGCCGTGCGCACCGCCGGCCTCGGCTCGGTGATGGTCACGGGGATCGTCTACAACGCGGTGCTGCGCGGCCGCGAACAGGACACCTTCCTCTACCGGTTCAACGACGCGCTGCAGCACATCGTCAACCCCGTGCTCGCCCCGGCGGTGTGGGCGCTGTTCGACCCCCGCGGGCAGATCACGCCGCGGCGCGCCGGGCTGGCCTCGGTCATCCCGCTGATGTGGGCGGCGGCGACCATGGCGCGCGGGCCCCGCATCGACTGGTACCCGTACCCGTTCCTCGACGTGCCGCGGCTCGGCCGACGCAGCGTGGGCGTCGTACTCGCCGGGATCCTGGCCGGCTTCACCGGGCTCATGGGTGTGCTCGGCACCGTGGACCGCCGCCTCGGCCTGGCCTGAGGGGCGGTCCCCGGCGCTGACGGCGCGTCAGTCGCCGCGGACGGCCTCGGCCACGGGCACGTCGCCGTCCACGAAGTCGATCTTCCGGCCCACCGTGCCCGGTTCGTTGAGCACGGCCACGATCGCTCGGGCGACGTTGCCGCGGCTGGCCCCACGCTGCGGGGCATCGGAGTCGGAGAGATCCGGGTCCACGGTGATGCGGCCGGACGGCTCCTCATCGGTCAGGGTGCCGGGACCGAGGATGGTCCAGGCCAGCCCGGAGTCCCGCAGCGCCTCGTCCGCCTCGGCCTTGGCCTGCGCGTAGGCGTAGAAGGGGTCGTCCTCGGGCACGTCGTGGTGCAGGGACGCGCCGAGGTAGGACACCATCACGTAGCGCCGCACGCCCGCGGCCTCGGCGGCGCGCATGCTGGCGACGGCGGCGTCGTGGTCCACGGCCCGGGTGCGCTGGGCGTCCCCGCCGCCCGCGCCCGCGGAGAACACGACGTTGTCCGCGTCGCGCAGCGCGTGGAGCAGCTCCTCCTGGTCCGCCTTCTCGATGTCCAGGACGAGCGGTTCGGCGCCGGCGGCGCGGACGTCCTCGGCGTGGTCGGGGTTGCGGATGATCGAGACGACGTCGTGGCCGGCCTCCGCCAGCAGGGGTGCGGCGAGGAGGGCCACCTTGCCGTGGCCGCCGATGATCACGGTGCGGGTCATGGGGATCTCTCCTTCGGTTCGATCGGGTGCTGGACTTCCACAGTAGGGAGAGCCCGACGCCGGTGCGAGGGTGGAGCGGCGCTCCACCACCCCACTCCTCAGCTCTCCGCCTGGCCCTGCCGCCAGTAGCCCATGAAGGAGACGTGCTTCTTCGGCACGCCGCCGGGGCCCACGCTGAGCCGGCGCAGGGCGCGCACCATCGCGGACTCCCCGGCGAGGAACACGTAGGCCTCGGGCCGTTCGTCGGCCTCGAGGGCGGCGACGGTCCACTCGCGCTCGACGGAGGCCGCGGGCGGCGCGACCGGCCCGCCGGCGTCGTCGGGGTCCACGCCCAGCAGGGCGGCGAGGCGGGCGTGCGCCCAGGACCCCGACGGCGCCCCCGGCGCCCGGCGGCCCACGTGCAGGCGCACGCGGCCCCGGTCCGTCAGCTCCGTCACGGCCCGCCAGTCCCACGGCTCGGGGACGGCCAGGCGCTCGGCGATGAGGTCGGCGGCCTGCCCGTCGTGGGGCAGCTCGAGCACGAGGTCCGCCTCGCCGTCGAACCCGCCGAACGGGTCCGCGAGCTCCTCCGCCACGGACACCAGGGCGGGGACGGCGGTCTCGTCGCCCACGGCCAGCACACGGTGCGCCCCCGTCTGCCGCCAGCCGGACCACGCCGGCGCCTCCGCCGAGGGCACCAGCACGTTCACCGCGTCCCCCGCCTGGACGGCGCGCGCCCAGCGCAGGCCCGGCCCCTGATGCGGGTCGGCGGGGTCGTCCGGGTCGCCGTGCAGCACCACGTCCACGGTCAGCGAGGGCACCTGCCGCCCGTCGAGCCGCACGAGCCCGGCCGAGCGCACCGTGTACGTGCGCATCCAGCCGCGCTCCTCCTCGGGGATGGCCAGGAACCCGGCCCGGAACCCGGCGGACAGGTCCGGGTCCGCCGATGTCCCGCCCGGTGGGGGGATCAGCAGCTTCACGTAGGCGTCCCGGCGCGGCCGCGCGCCCCGGTACAGGGCGTGCAGGTCGGCGACGCCGGGCGGCAGCAGTCCCAGCAGGTCCCCGCTGGCGGCCTCCAGGTCCGGCCCCGCCAGCACGATCCGCCGCAATCCGCGGCACGGCTGCTCCACGGACACCACGCGCGTGTGCGCCACGATCATGCCGTCGGCGCTCATCGGCGGTCCCCGTCCCCGCGCGGCAGCACCACGGGGTGGCCCAGCAGCGGGTCGGCCACCACGTCCGCGTCCAGGCCGAACACCTCGGCCAGCACCTCCGGCACGATCACCTCGCCCGGCGTGCCCTGCGCCACCACCCGGCCCGCGGCCATCGCCACGATGTGGTCCGCGCTGCGCGCCGCCAGGTTCAGCTCGTGCAGCACCGCGACGACGGTCGCCCGGCCCCCGCCGCGCGGGTCCGGGAGCGCGCGCACCAGGTCCAGCACCTCCACCTGATGGCTGAGGTCGAGGTAGCTCGTGGGCTCGTCGAGGAGCACCACCGGGGTCTGCTGGGCGAGCACGAGGGCGAGCCACGCCCGCTGCCGCTGCCCGCCGGAGAGCGTGCCGGCCTCGCGGTCGGCGAGCTCCACGAGGTCGGTGCGCTCGAGCGCCGAGGCGATCGCGGCGTCGTCGCCGGCGGCCCGGCCGCCCAGGAGCCCGCGGTGCGGGTGACGGCCGCGCGCCACGAGCTGCGCCACCGTCATGCCCTCGGGCGCCACGGGATGCTGGGGCAGCAGCGCCACGGTGCGGGCGTAGTCGCGCGCGGACACGCGGGCGGCGTCCCGGCCGAGCACCTCGATGCTCCCGGCGCGCGGGGCGAGCTGGCGGGTCAGGCCGCGCAGCAGCGTGGACTTGCCGCAGCCGTTGGCGCCGATGATCGCGGTGACGCGCCCGGCGGGCACGTCCAGGTCGAGGTCCTCGACGATCGGCGGTGCCGAGGCCGGGCCGTAGCCGAGCGTCAGGCCGCGCAGGCGGATCGCGACGTCGTCGGCGGCCCCGGCGCGCGGTGCGGCGGGGGACGGGACGGTGAGCGGGGGAGCGGTCATGCGGGGCGCACGCCTCCTGGGGTCCGGCCCTGGCGCAGCAGCAGCCAGAGCATGAGCGGGGCGCCGGCGGCGCCGGTGAGCACACCGGTGGGCAGGGCGGCGCCGGTGAGCAGGGGGACGGCCTCGCCGGCCACGAGGTCCGCGAGCAGCACGAGCGCGGCGCCCGTGAGCGCCGCCGCGGGCAGGGAGGGCAGGCCGCGGGTGAGCCCGCGCGCCACCGGGGTGGCCAGCAGCGCGACGAACGCCAGCGGCCCCACGACGGCGGTCGCCACGGCGGCCAGCACTGCGCCGAGCCCCAGCGCCGCGGCCGAGGTGGGGCGCGCTCGGGCGCCGAGGGCGTGTGCGAGGTCCGGGCCGACGTCGGCCGGGGCCAGCTGCGTGTGGAGCGCCCCCGCCAGCGGCAGGGCGGCCGCGAGCACGCCCGCGAGCAGCGCAATGCGGCCCCACGTGACGCCGTTGAGCGAGCCGGCGATCCAGACGGTGGCCGACTGCAGGTCGTGCTGGGCCAGCGAGAGCATCGCCCCGGCCACCACGGCCTGGCCCGCCGCCGCCACCGCGATGCCGGCCACCACGAACCGTTCGCCCCCCACGGAGCGGGCCGTGGCGAACACGGCGGCCACCGCCACAAGGCCGCCGATCAGTGCCGTGGCGGCGCGCATCAGGTCCGATCCTCCGCCGGTCTGCCCGGCGGTCGCCAGCATCCCCAGCACGACCGCCGCCGCGGCGCCCTGGGTGACGCCCAGGATGTCCGGCGAGGCCAGGGGGTTGCGCAGCGTGCGCCGGTAGAGCGCGCCGGCCGCGCCCAGGGCGGCGCCGGTGAGCACTGCGGCCACGGCGCGGGGCAGCTTCTCCTCCAGCACGATGAAGCTCGCTCCCGGGATCGTCTCCCCGCCCAGGATCCGCACGAGGTCCGGGACGGTCACCTGGTACGTGCCCCACACCACGCGCAGCAGGGCGAGGACCAGCACGGCCACGGCGAGGCCCGCGCAGGCCCGTCCGAGGCGGCGCCGGTCGGAGCGGCGCAGGCGGGCGACGACGTCGTCCGGGGCGGTGTGCTGGAGGTTCATGCGGCCACCCCCGGGCGGCGCAGCAGCGCCAGCAGCACGGGCACGCCGAGCAGGACGGTGGTCACCCCGAGGTGGATCTCCCCGGGCGCCACGACGAGCCGCCCGGCGAGGTCCGCGAGGATCACGAGGACGGCGCCCCACAGGGCGCAGCCGGCCATCAGGGCTCGCGTGCTCGGCGGCCGCAGACGGCGCAGCGCGTGGGGCACGAGCAGCCCCACGAACCCGACCGGCCCGGCCAGCGCCACCGCCGCGGCCGTGAGCAGCACGACCGCGCCCAGCAGCACCGCGCGCACCCGCTCCGGGCGCCCGCCCAGACCGTGCGCGAGGTCGTCGCCGAGGGCGAGGGCGTCGAGCCCGGGGGCCACGGCGACGGCGGCGAGCAGCCCGACGGCGATCACGGGCGCCAGGGCGAGCGCCTCGCCGAGGTCGGCGCGGGCCACCGTGCCCACGGCCCAGAAGCGCAGTCGGTCCTGGACCGTGGGGGAGAGCACGAGCAGCGCCGTGGTGCCGGCGGTGGCGCCGGCGGTGATCGCGGCGCCGGCCAGCACGAGCGCCATGGGGGAGGGGGCGCCGGGTGTCGTCCGGCCCCTCCGCGTGGCGGCCGCCGCCACCGCGTAGCCGAGCGCCGCCGCGACCAGCGTCCCGACGGCGGCCAGCGCCAGCACCCCGAACGTGGAGCCGGCGACGCCGAGCGCCATGCCCGCCGCCACGGCCAGCCCCGCGCCGGCGGAGAGCCCGAGCAGCCCCGGGTCGCCGAGCGGGTTGCGGGTGGCCCCCTGCAGGGCGGCGCCGGCCACGGCCAGCGCCGCCCCCACCAGCGCCCCCGTCACCACGCGGGGCACGCGGGAGGCCACGGCCGCCGCCTCGATGCCCTCCGGCACGGGGTGCCCGGTGAGGACCGCGCCCAGGGTGTCGAGCGCCGTCGTCGCCGGCACGGTGCGCGCGCCGAGGGCGACGCCGGCCACGAGCGCCGCCAGCAGCAGCGCCGCGGGCAGGGCGCCCATCAGCACGCCCGCGCGGACGCGGGCCGGGGAGGCCAGGGCCGTGGACGGCATGGGGAGGGATCAGCCCTGCGCGGTCTTCGCGGCCTCGGCGATCGGCGGGACGACCTTCTCGAGCGCGAACGGGATGGACAGCGGGGAGATCGCGGAGACGGAGAGGACCTCCTGCTCGTCCGTCTGCAGGACGAGGGCGCCGGCCTTCACGGCCGGGATCGAGCCCAGCAGGGGGTCGGACTCGATGGCCTCGCGGACCGAGTCCTGGGCGGCCCAGGAGACGAACACGTCCGACTCCAGCTCGTCCGCGCGCTCGGGCGACCACGTGAAGAAGAACGCCTGGTCCTCCGGGGAGTTCTCCGTCACCACCGGCGCCTGCTCCATGCCGAGCAGCTCGAGGAACTTCGGGCGGTTGTCCACGTCCGTGTAGATGCTGATCTGGTCCGCGGCGGCGGGGTCGATGGTGCCGTAGACGAAGGACGCGCCCTGGAGGCCCGCGTGCTTCTCGCCGGCGTCCTTGATCTGCTGCTCGAGGTCCGCGATGAGCTCCTCCGCCTCCTGCTCCTTGCCGAGCACGCGGCCGATGACCTCCGTGGACTGCTGCCACGAGGTGCCGTAGGCGGGGACGTCCTTCGGGTAGGCCACTGTGGGGGCGATCTTCGAGAGGCGGTCGTAGTCCTCCTGCGTGATGCCGGAGTAGACGGCGAGGATGACGTCCGGCTTCACGGCGGCGATCGCCTCGGCGTCGATGCCGGAGGCCTCGGACCACTGCACGGGCTTCTGGGCGCCCTCGGTCTCGGCGAGCTTCGCGTCGAACCAGTCGGTGGACTTCTCCGCGTTCCCGCCGAACTCCACGGCGGCCACGCCCACCGGCACCACCCCGAGGGCGAGGGCCACGTCCTGGTTCACCCAGGACACGGTGGCCACGCGGGCCGGGCGCTGCGGGATCTCGGTGGTGCCGTAGACGTGCTCGATGCTGCGCGGGAACGCGGCGTCCCCGCCCGCGGCGTCTGACGACGACGCACCGGCCGACGAGGACGAGGCCGAGCCTCCGGCCGGGCCGGTGGAGCACGCGGCGAGCAGGAGGGTGAGCCCGACTCCCCCGCTGGCGAGGAGGGAGCGGCGGGACAGGGGGGACGGTGCCATGGTGGTGGCCTTTCACGGTCGCGACGCGCGGGCGCCGGGCGGAGGGGGTCGGGTCTGCGGTCGGAGGATGCGTCGGCCCTGCCGGGCCGGTATTAGCAAACACCGACGTGAGGTAACTCTGGAAGATTAGGGCAACCTAACTCCCCTGTGCAATCCCGGTGAGGGGCGTCGTCGGGGGAGGTGGGCGGGATACGGTGGCCTGGTGAGCCAGAACCCCCTCCCCGCCCCGCGCGGCGACGCGCAGCGCGGCGCCGCCGACCACCACGACCGGGTCTCCGCGATGTTCGACGCCATCGCCGGCCGCTACGACCTGATGAACGCCGTCATGACATGGGGTCAGGAGCCGCGCCTGGTGCGCCGCACGGTGGCGCGGGCCAACATCCCCGCGCAGGCCCGCGTGCTCGACCTGGCCACCGGCACCGGGGACCTCGCGTTCGAGGTGCTCAAGCAGCACCCCGACGCGCAGGTGGTGGGCGCCGACATCGCCGCCGAGATGATGGAGGTCGGCCGTGCCCGCGCGGGCGGGGACCGCATCGAGTGGGTCGTCGCGGACGCCACGGACCTGCCGTTCGAGGCCGGCTCGTTCGACGCCGTGACCCACGGCTACCTGCTGCGCAACGTCGCGGACATCCCGGCGACCCTCGCCGAGCAGTTCCGTGTGCTGCGCCCGGGCGGCTGGGTCGCGGCCCTCGAGACGTCGCCGGCGCCGGACAACGTGCTCAAGCCCTTCTCCTCCTTCTACATCCACCGGGTGATGCCACAGCTGGCGAAGCTGATCGCCGACCGGCCGGAGGCCTACGCGTACCTGTCCTCCTCGACGAAGGCGTTCCACACGCCGGACGAGGTCGCGGACCTCTTCGCCGAGGCCGGCTTCGTGAACATCGGGCACGAGACCCACATGTTCGGCACCCTGGCCACGCACTGGGCCATGAAGCCGGTCGACTGACGCGGGCCACGCGGCGCGGCGTCAGCACAGGGCGGCCCCGGTGGCGCCGCCGGATGCGTCAGGGCTGTGACGAGTCACGCTGATGTCCGCAATCCGAGAAGACTCTGGGCCGACCCGGCTGATCCGCGTAGCATGGGGCTCCGTCGAGGGGGGATCCGCGCACCCCCCGGCCTCCGGTCGCCGCCCGTCCGCCATCCCCCGGAACGGCGTCGCCCCTCCGTCGCGAGGCGCTCGTCCCCCGCAGCCCGCGACGTCCGCGTGGGCACCGTGAACCGTCTCTTGAACGTAGAGGAACCTTGTGAGCCCCATCCAGAGCACCACCGGCCCGTCATCCATGGCGGAGCTGAAGAAGGTCCTGCCCGAGCTCTCGCACCCGGACGGCGCGCCGGTGCGGGTGCTCGTCGTGGACGACGAGCCGATGATCGCCGACCTGCTCTCCATGGGCTTCACCCTCTGCGGCTGGGAGGTGATCGTGGCCCACGACGGCGCGACCGCCGCCGAGCTGGGCACCGCCGGCCGTCCGGACCTGGCGATCCTGGACGTCATGCTGCCGGACATGGACGGCCTGGACGTCCTGGATCGCCTGCGCGCCCACTGGTCGGAGATGCCCGCCATGTTCCTCACCGCCAAGGACGCGACCGAGGACCGCGTGGCGGGCCTGGCCGCCGGCAGCGACGACTACGTGACCAAGCCCTTCTCCATGGAGGAGGTGCTCATCCGCGCGCACCGGCTCGTGCAGCGCTCCGGCGTGGTCTCGGGCGGCTCCGAGGTGCTCGTGGTCGGCGACCTGGTGATGAACACCCGCACCCACGAGGTGACCCGCGGCGGCGACGAGATCGAGCTGACGGCCACGCAGTACAACCTGCTGAAGTTCCTCATGGCCAACGTCCGCACGGTGCTCTCCAAGGAGCGCATCCTGCAGGACGTCTGGGGCTACGACTTCGGCGGCCGCGCGAACATCGTCGAGCTGTACATCTCCTACCTGCGGAAGAAGATCGACGCGGACCGGGATCCCATGATCCACACCATCCGCGGCGCCGGGTATGTCATCCGGCCTGCCTGAGACCGCCGCGGTCCCGTCGGGGCACGGCAGCACCCGCCGCAGGCGGCCCACGTCGCTGGCCCGACGCATCGGCGCCGGCGTCCTTCTGATCCTGATGGCCACCATCCTGGCCTACTCGTTCTACGCGGCCGGCATCACGAAGGCCCTGCTGACCGAATCCGCCTCCCGGGACGCCTCCGAAGCATGGATCCGCGCCTCGGAGCAGCTGACGGCCCCCTCGCCGGGCGGAGGGGGCGACGGCGGCCCGGGGCAGGGGGACCTCCGCGTGCCGGGCACCCTCGGCCAGCCCGAGGGCACGGTGGTCGCGCTCGTCCCGCTCTCCGGTCTGGAGGAGCATCAGCAGGACGCCCTCATCGGGCACCGGGTCGGTGACGCCGGGGAGTCCGTGCCGCTCACGGCGCGGGAGGCCCACGACCTTCTGCACGCCCTCCGGGACCGGCCGGGCGGGCCGATGCTGGACGCCGTCGTCGGCGACGTCTCCTATCGCGTCCAGGCCCAGACCCTGACCGCGCCGGGCCCCTGGGTGGCCGCGGACCAGGTGCTCGTGGTGGGGGCGCCGACGGGCGCCATGTCCGACGTCACACGGCAGGCGCTGCTCGCGGTCGCCGTCGGACTGTCCGTCACCGTCCTCACCACCGCGATCCTGGTGACCCTGTGGCTGCGTCGGGGACTGGCCCCGCTGCGCGAGGTCGCCGCCGTCGCCGAGCGGGTCGCCCAGGTGGACATGGCCCGCGCCGGGCTCGATCCGGAGGACTCACGCATGCCGCCTCGGCTCCTGCAGGGGCCGGACGAGGTGGCCGTCGTCGCCCAGGCGCTCGAACGGTTCACCGGCTCGGTCGAGGCGGCCCTGGAGCAGCGCCGCGTGCAGGAGCAGCAGATGCGCCGGTTCATGGCGGACGCCTCCCACGAGCTGCGCACGCCGCTCGCCTCGGTGCGCGGCTACGCCGAGATGATCGCGATGACGGAGGAGCTCTCCGCGGCCGGCCGGCGGTCGCTCGACCGGGTGCTGTTCCAGGCCGACCGGATGGCCGCCCTCGTGGACGACATGCTCCTGCTCGAACGGCTCGAGTCCGTCTCGCGCGGCCGGGCCATGGGCCTGGAGCCCTCCGAGGAGGTGGCGCTGGCCGAACGGGTGGATCTGTCCGAGGTGGTCCTCGAGGGGGTGATGGACGCCCGCGCGGCGTGGCCGGACCACACGTGGGTGGTGGACCTGCCCGAGGGGGTGGAGCCGGGCACCCAGCGGTCCGTCACCGGTGACCGGTCGCAGCTGGCCCGCGTGGTCGGCAACCTGCTCTCCAACGCGGCCAAGCACACCCCCGTCGGGACCACCGTCACGGCCTCCGTGCGGCAGGACCAGCCCCGGCCCGGCTTCATGCTCGTCAGCGTCCACGACGACGGCGGCGGCATCCCGGCCGACCGACACGCCACCCTCTTCCACCGCTTCGTCCGCGGCCCCGGGAAGGGCCGGACGGGCCCCCCGGGCACGGAGCCGTCCACGGGTCTGGGTCTGGCCATCGTGCGCTCGATCGCGCGCAGCCACGGCGGGGACGTGACCGTGGCGTCCGAGGGCGGGTGGACGCGTTTCGACGTCGTCGTGCCCTGCACCCCGGGGCGCGCCGGGCCGGGGGCTGCGGGCTCCTGCTGCGGCTCCGCCCGGGCCGGCCGGCCCTGACCCCGGGACGGCAACCGTTGACGTATCCCCACCCCCCTATGCGTACGGTGCCTGTGTATGACCGACAGGGTCGTCCGGGACTTCCGGCCGATCCACCCCGACGCCGGTCGGCGCAGGCCGCCGGTGAGAGGAGCACGATCATGACTGACATCCGCCGAACCGCCACTGCCCTGACCCTCGCCGCCGCCGTCGTCACCGGCCTCGGTGCCCCCGCCGCCGTCGCGCAGACCACGGCCCCGGCCACCGAGGCCGCCACGACGGCACCGGCCTCCGAGTCGCCCGCCCCCCAGGAGGAGGAGAAGGACGACAACGGCAACTGGGGCCTGTGGGGCCTGGCCGGCCTGCTGGGCCTGGCGGGCCTGGCCGGCCGCCGCAAGCGTGAGGTGCACGCCGAGCCCGTGCGCCGCGACCACCACGTGGGCGGCGCGCACCGCGACCATGACGTGCACCGCGTGGACGACCGCGCCGGCGACGTGCGCGCCGAGGGCGCGGACACCCGCCGCCCGGGCACCGGCGACGCCCGCTGACCCGACCCCGGCCGCCCCGAGCGGCCCGTGACCGCGACCCCCGCCCCTCCGGCGGGGGTCGCGGCGCGTCCGGGGCGGGTCTCGAATGCGCCCGTCAGTCCGCGGTGTCCCCCGCCGAGGGCGCGGCGCGCAGCACCGCGTCCGTGAGGCGGTCCAGGGCCGCGGTCCCGGCCGTCCAGCGCTGCCAGTGCAGGTGCACGTCGGCCGCGCCGAGGGCCGGGATCGGCTCGAGATCGGGGTGCCGGCCCTCGAGCACGCCCGGCGGGATCTGCACCGAGGGGAGCATGCCCCACCCCAGCCCGAGCTCCACTGCCCGCAGATACGCGTGCACGGACGGCACCAGGTGGGTCGGCGGGTCGGCCACGGGCCGGCCGCGGGTGACGCGGCGCAGCACCGTGTGCTGCAGGCCGTCGCGGGGGCCGTAGTCCACGATCGGCAGCGTGCCGAAGTCGACCCGGCCCCGCGCGTCGCGGTGCAGCTCCAGCAGGAAGGACGCGCACACCGCGTGATAGCGCATCGTGCCCAGCGGGGTGGAGGTGCACCCGGCCACGGGCGTGGGGTCGTCCGTCACGGCGGCCACGACCGCGCCGTCCCGCAGCAGGACGGCGGTGTGCTCCTGGTCCTCGGACTGCATCTGCAGGACGACGTCGTCCCACGTCGCCGCCTCGCGCAGCACGGGCTCCCACCACGTGTCGAGGGAGTCCGCGTTGAGGGCCACGCGCAGCGGCACGCGGCCGCCGTCGCCCCGGCCGAGCGCGGCGAGCGTCTCGTCCTCGAGCACGAGGGTCTGCCGGGCGAGACGGAGCATGCGCTCTCCGGCCGCGGTCGGCCGGACGGGGACGGTGCGGGCCAGGAGCACCTGGCCCACCTGCCGCTCCAGGGCCTTGATCCGCTGCGAGAAGGCCGAGCCGGAGATCCGCAGGGAGTCCGCGGCGGCGTCGAAGGTGCCGTGGTCGACGGCCGCGACGAGGGCGCGCAGGTGGTCGGAGTTCATGCGGTCCAGGGTAGGGGTGGCCATGAAGGATGTCTTCAGATCCTGAAGAAAATCGCGATGGCACGGACGTGGGGCGACTCCTATCCTCGCTCGGTGACCATCTTCGCCACCGGATTCCTGACCTACCTCGCCCTCATCGTCGCCATCGGCGCGCAGACCCTGTTCCTGCTGCGCCAGATCGTCCGACGCGACCGCGTGTGGACCGTCCTGACCGTGTGCTTCGTGGCCGATGTGGCGCTGCTCGTGCTCGGCGCCGGCGGCGTGGGCGTGGTGGCCGAACGCTGGCCGTGGCTCGTGCCCGCGCTGACCGTGGCCGGCGTGGTCTACCTCCTCGCGTTCGCCGTGGGCGCGCTGCGCTCCGCCTGGCGCGGGGACCGGACCCTCACGACCGCGGCCGCGGACGCCGCGGGGACCGGGCACGGGCCCGACCGCATCGACCTCGCGGTCCTCACCGGCGAGCTGCCCCTGATCGACCCGGCGACCGGCCGCCTGGCCGAGCGCGAGCCGGCCGGGGCCGGCGTCGGGCAGCACGACGACGGCGCGCCCGGCGTGGGCGCTCCCTCGGGCGGCGGGTCGGTGGCGGCGCGGCAGCGCGTGCAGCCGCGCCGCGTGGCGCTGGACCGCCCGCAGACGCCGCTGCCGCGGATCATCCTGCTGGCGCTGTCCGTCTCCCTGGTGAACCCGCACGCCATCCTCGACACGGTGGTGATGATGGGCACCTTCGCGCAGACGTTCGGGGCGGCGAAGTGGACGTACGTGGGCGGCGCGGTGGCGGCCTCGCTCGTGTGGTTCACCGCGCTCGGCTGGGGCGGCACGAAGCTCGCCCCGTCCATGGACTCGGCGCGGACGTGGCGGATCGTGGACGCCGTGGTGGGCGTGCTCATGCTGGGAATCGCCGTGAAGGTGGGGCTCACGCTCCTCTGAGCCGCCCGGGGAGGATGATGGGGGCATGAGTCCTTCCCCCTCCGACTCCTCCCGCACGCCGACCGTCGCGGCCGGGGAGGTCATCCGCGTCTCCGCCGTCGTGCTGGCCCGCCCGGACCGCCGCGTGCTGACCGTCCGCAAGGCCGGCACCGCCATGTTCATGTTCCCCGGCGGCAAGCACGTGCCCGGCGAGGCCCCCGTGGACACCGCCGTCCGCGAGGTGGCCGAGGAGACCGGGCTGCGCCTGCGCCCGGACGAGCTGACCCGCCTCGGCGCGTGGGACACCGCCGCCGCCAACGAGCCCGGCGCCGCCCTGCACTCGGAGGTGTTCGCGCTGTGGCGGCCCGTCGCCCGGCACGAGGTCCCCGAGCCGACGGACGAGATCGTCGAGCTGCACTGGATGGACCCCGCCGCCCCGGCCGCACCGGGCGGGCACGGCGTGGCCCCGCTGCTGCACCCCGTGCTGGCCGCCGTCGCGGCAGCGCCCCCGTTCTGACCTCCAGGCGGGCCGACCGGCCCGCGCTGATGTCCGCACCGGCCACTAGCCTGGCCCGGTGACGTCGCTGCTCCGCATCCTGCGCTTCGCGCCCCAGCTCCACCGCCTCTACCTCGGCATCGCCGTCAGCTCCGTGCTGGCCGCGGTGCTGGCCCTGGCCACCCCGTTCCTGATCGGTGCGGCCACGGACCGGATCGTCGCCGCCGTCGCGGGGGAGACCGACGTGGCCGAGGCCGTCACCGCGGTGACCTGGCTGGCGGTCGCGTTCCTCGCCGTCGAGGTGGCGACCACCCTGGTGGTGAGCGTGGGCGGCTACTGGGGCGACGTGATGGCCGCGCGCATGCGCACCATTCTCTCCACGCGGTACTTCGAGCAGCTGCTGCACCTGCCCCAGCGGTACTTCGACACCGCGATCACCGGGCGGGTCGTCAACCGGTTGAACCGCACCATCAACGAGATCACCCAGTTTCTGCAGTTCTTCGCGAACAACGCGTTCACCATGCTCGTCACCACCGCCGCGATGCTCGTGATCACGGCGTTCTACTGGTGGCCGCTGGCGATCCTGCTGGCCGTCGTCTTCCCCGTGTACATGTGGCTCACCGCGCGGACGTCCGCGAAGTGGCAGGTGTGGGAGGGGGAGAAGAACACGGAGGTGGACGTCGCCTCGGGGCGGTTCGCCGAGGTGGTCTCCCAGATGTCCGTGGTGCGGGCCTACAACCGGCAGGACCACGAGCTCACCGGGTTCCGCGACCGGTTCCTGCGGACCGTGGAGATCACCCGGCAGCAGTCCCGGTTCTGGCACGGCATGGACGCCGGGCGCCGGCTCGCCCTGAACGTGGCCTTCGGCGCGATGTACCTGATCGTGTTCGTCCGCACCGCGCAGGGCCTGTTCTCCGTGGGCGACATGGTGATCCTCCTGCAGCTGATGAACATGGCCCGGCAGCCGATCTTCTCCATGAGCTTCCTCGTGGACTCCGCCCAGCGCGCCGTCGCCGGGTCGAAGGACTACTTCGAGGTGCTCGCCGAGGAGCGCGAGCGGGCCGGCGGGGCGGCGCTCGCGGCGGCGAGCGCGAGTGCGGAGTCGGCGGGTGCGGACGCACCGCGCGTGCCGGCGGAGCCGCGGGCCGACGTCGTGCCGGGTGCGCCGGACGTCCCCGCGGACGTGCCGGCCGTGCGCTTCGACGAGGTCTCCTTCGCCTACGACGCCGACGCCTCCCGCCCCGTGCTGGACCGCGTGTCCTTCGACATCCCGCGGGGTGCCAGGGTGGCGCTCGTGGGCGAGTCGGGCGGCGGGAAGTCGACCATCGCGCACCTGCTGCTGGGGCTGTACCCGGTGACGAGCGGACGCATCGAGGTGTTCGGACAGGACGTCGCCGGGCTGGACCTGGCCGTGCTGCGCGGGCGGATCGCCACCGTGTTCCAGGAGCCGAGCCTGTTCTCCGGGACGGTGCGCGAGAACATCGCCTACGCGGACCCCGACGCCTCCGACGAGCGCGTCCGGGCCGCCGCCGAGGCCGCGTACGCGCACCGGTTCGTGGAGGCGTTCGACGACGGCTACGAGCAGGTGATCGGCGAGCGCGGGCTGCGGCTGTCCGGCGGGCAGAAGCAGCGGATCGCGGTGGCGCGGGCCGTGCTGAAGGACGCGCCGATCCTCGTGCTGGACGAGGCCACCTCCGCGCTGGACACGAAGTCCGAACGGCTCGTGCAGGCGGCCCTCGAGGAGCTGATGGTGGGGCGGTCGAGCCTGATCGTGGCGCACCGGCTGAGCACGATCGCGTCCGTGGACCGGATCGTCACGCTGCGCGGCGGGCAGGTGCAGGAGATCGGGACCCCGGCCGAGCTGGCCGAGTCCGGCGGGATCTACGCGCAGCTGCTCGAGCTGCAGAGGGCCGGCACCCAGGAGGCCCGGAAGATGCTGAAGGAGTACGGGCTGAGCGGGTGATCCCGGAATCTTCTGCGGATCCGACCCTTCCGAGCGCTGCGCGGCGGCCCAGAAGGGTCAGATGTGCAACGGATTCCCAGCGCGCGGCAGGACGTCCACGACGACGTCGGCCCGACGCCTCCGCAGGGCCTGTGGACAACCGGGCCCGCCGACGTCGGGAGCGAGCAGGATCGGGGCCATGCGCGTGCCCGGACCCTTCCCCGCCCACCTCCAGGACGCCCCGTTCACGCGGGCGCAGGCGCTGGCCGCCGGGGTGTCCGGGTCGCGGCTGCGCAGCCGGGACGTCGAACGCGTCGCGCACGGCCACTACCGCTGGATCGGCCCCGTCACCGGGGCGACGCCGCCCGCGCGTCCCCTCGCCACCGAGCTGTCCCGGCTGCAGGACCTGGCGGCGATGCGTCCCGACGTCGTGGTGACCGGAGAGTCCGTGGCCCGGCTGCTGGGCTGGCCCCTCCCGGACGACGTGAAGGCCCGGGTGCGTCCTACCGTCCTGCGGTCCCGCACCCGCCGGGTGCTGCGGGAGCCCGGCGTGCGCACCCGGCTCGTGGACCTAGACCGCGTCCTCGTGCGGAGGGACCGGCTGCACGGGCTGCGATGGACCTCGCACGCCGACACCTGGTTCCACCTGGCCACCGTCCTGGACCGAGACGCGCTCGTGGCGGTCGGAGATCGGCTGGCACGGGAGGACGAACGGCGGGGGAAGGTCGCGCTGGCCACCCGCCGGGAGCTCGGCGCCGCGCTCGAGCGGCACACCGGCGAGGCCGGGATCGTGCGGGCGCGGGAGGCGCTCGCGCTCGTGCGCACCGGTTCCGACTCCCCGGCCGAGACCGAACTGCGCCTGGCGCTGATGGCCGCGGGGCTGCCCGAGCCGGACCTGCAGATCGAGCTCTGGGACCCGGACTACTCGCTGTGGCACCCCGCCAGCGCGGACCTCGGCTACCGGCGGTGGCGGATCGCGATCCACTACGAGGGCAAGACCCACGACGGCGCCGCGCAGGTCGGCAAGGACACCCGCCGGGACGCGGTGTTCCTGCGTCAGGGCTGGCTCAACATCCGGGTGGCGGGGACGGACCGGTGGCGGGGATTCGTCGAGACGGCGGGGCTGGTGCGGGCCGCGATCGCGGAGCGTGGCGGTCTCGACGCCGGTGGCGCGGAGGATCGTCTGCGGAACTGACCCTTCTGGGGCGGGAGCGGACGTCCAGAAGGGTCAGGGGCGCAGAAGATTCCGGAAGGCCGACGACGGCGCCGCGTCACGCGACGACGCACCGCGGCCCCGCTCTTACCATGACGGGATGACCGCACCGGATCCCGCCCCCACCGACGCCCGCCGCGCGGAAGACCGCTCCGCGCGCATCGCCGTCACCGTCTTCCCGCTGCTGGTGCTCGCCGCCGCGCTCGTGGGCTTCCTCGCCCCGACCGCCGCGAAGACGCTGCTGCCCCAGGTGAACCTGTTCCTCGGGATCATCATGTTCGGCATGGGCCTGACGCTGACCCTTCCGGACTTCGGCCTCGTCGCCCGCCGGCCGCTGCCCGTGCTGCTGGGCGTGGTGGCGCAGTACGCGATCATGCCGCTGCTGGGGCTCGGCGTCGCCGTCGTGCTCCAGCTGCCGCCCGAGCTCGCGGCGGGCGTGATCCTCGTGGGCTCGACCCCGGGCGGCACGTCCTCGAACGTGGTCAGCTATCTCGCCCGCGCCGACACAGCCCTCTCCGTGGCCATGACCTCCGTGTCCACGCTCCTGGCTCCGCTACTCACGCCGCTGCTCACCCTGTGGCTGGCCGGCCAGTACATGGCCGTCGACGGCGGCGCCATGGCCAAGTCCATCGTGAACATCGTGCTCCTGCCGGTCCTGGGCGGACTCGTCGTGCGCCTGCTGCTGCGCCGCGTCGTCGACCGCGTGCTGCCCGCCCTGCCGTGGGTCTCGGTGGTGTTCATCGCGCTGGTGGTGGCCGCCGTCGTCGGCAACAGCGCCTCCCGCGTGCTGTCGGCGGGCCTGCTGGTGTTCGCAGCGGTGGTGCTGCACAACGGGCTCGGCTACCTGCTCGGCTACGGCGCGGCGAAGCTGTTCCGGCTGCCCACGCCCGTGGCGCGCACGGTCTCGATCGAGGTCGGCATGCAGAACTCGGGCCTGGCCGCGGGCCTCGCCGCGCAGTACATCTCGCCGGCGGCGGCCCTGCCGGGCGCCGTGTTCTCGATCTGGCATAACCTCTCCGGGGCCGTGCTCGCGATGGCCTACCGCCGTTCCGACGGCCGCAGGGCCGCGGGCGCCCCCGGCTCGGCCCCGGCGAATCGTCTGCGGAACTGACCCCTCCGAGGCGGGATCGGACCCCCAGAAGGGTCAGTTCTGCAGACGATTCCGGACGGTCGACGACGACGCCGGCCGCCGGGCAGCGCGCGAGTGAGGGCCGTGGCGCGGCCCGCTCACACCGCGGCCCGCCCGCTCACACCGCGGCCAGGCCCGCTCACACCGCGGCCAGGCCCGCTCACACCGCGGCCAGGCCCGCTCACACCGCGGCCAGGCCCGCCACGGGGCTCAGCCGGGCCGCCCGACGCGCGGGCAGCAGCGACGCCGCCAGGCCGGCCAGCGCCGCCACGGCCACCACCAGCACGAGCTCGAGCCACGGCACGGCCGGGCGCACCGCGGTCCCGGCGCCCGCGGTCGCGGAGAGGTCGGCGAGGACCAGCTGCGCCCCCGCCCAGCCGTAGAACACCCCGAGGGCGCAGCCCAGCACGGCGGCCACGGCGGCGATCAGCACGGCCTCGATCGCGATCGTCCCGCGCAGTCCGCCTCGCGTCAGGCCGAGGGCCCGCAGCAGCGCGTTCTCGCGCGTCCGTTCGATCACGGACAGGCTCAACGTGTTCGCCACCCCGATCAGCGCGATCAGCACGGACACCGCCAGCAGCGCCACCACGATCCCGAGCATCGCGTCGATGATCCGGGCGTAGAGCGCGCGCTCGCCGGCCCCGCCGTCGATCACGGCCGCCCCGGTGCCCGCGGCCCGGGTCACGTCCTCGCTCAGGCCCTGCAGGCGGTCGACGGGGACACCGGGGTCGAGCGCGACGAGCAGCTGGCCCGGCACGGCGGCGCCCGCGGCCCCGTCCCACCCGGCCTCGCGCAGCGGCTCGGCCGCCACGTACACGCCGGAGCTCAGCGAGCCCGCGCGCACCGGGACGAACGTCCGCTCGGCCCCCGCCACCTGCCCGCGGACCTGATCCGTGTCGACCCAGTCGGGCACGAGCGCCGTGCCGGGGTCGCCGAGGCCGGTCACGCCCTCGGGCAGGCGCGCGACGACGGCGCGCAGGTCCGCGGCCGGCGTCGCCAGCACGGGGGACCCGTCCTCCGTGGCGCCCACCGAGGTGGCCAGGGCCACCGCCTGCACGTCCGCCGTCGCGGCGACGGCCTCGGCCGCACGGGCCGGGTCCGCGTCGGCGGGCAGCTGCACCACGAGGTCCACCGGGTAGGCGGTGTCCAGGGCGAGGGCCGTCTGCTCCTGGGCGGTGCGCCCGCCGGTGAGGAACAGCGCCACGAGGGTGGTGCCCACGAGCAGGGCCGCGGCGGTGGCGGCGGTCCGGGACCGGTGGCGCACCGCGTTCAGCCCGGCCAGGCGACCGGGGACGCCGGCCGGACGGGCCAGCACCGCCGCCCCCCGCACCGCGGCGGGCACGAACAGCCGCGCCAGCAGCAGCACGCCCACGAAGGACAGCGCGCCGCCGCCGATCGCCGAGACCGGCTCCCTGACCGACACGCCCCCCAGCATGAGCGCGGTGCCACCGACGGCCAGCGCCAGTCCGATCGCCGTGCGGACCCGGCCGCCGCGCGATGCGGCGGTCACCTCGTCCCTGGGCCGCAGGGCCTTGAGCGGGGCGACGCGCGTCGCGGCCACCGCGGGGGCCAGCGCGGCCACGACCGTCACCGCCACGCCCACGGCCACCGAGACGGCGAGCCCTGCCGGGTGCAGCCCGAACGTGAGGAACGGCAGGTCCAGCATCGCGCGGGCGGCCGCGGCCACGCCGGCCACGATCGCCACGGCGAGCCCGGCGCCCAGCACGGAGCCCACCACGCCCACGACGGCGGCCTCGGTCAGCACGGACGCCCGCACCTGGGCCGTCGTCGAGCCGATGGTGCGCAGCAGCGCGAGGTCACGGGTGCGCTGGGCCACGAGCACCTGGAAGGTGTTCGCAATGACCAGCGCGGTCACCAGCAGGGCCAGCGCCGCGAAGCCGCCGAGCACCCAGCCCAGCAGGTCGGTGCCGCCGCTCAGCTGCGTCACCACCGAGCGCACGGCCTCGTCCGGGGCCGCGACGTCGACGTCCACCCCGGCCGCGGCGGCCTCGGCGCGGGCGGCCTCGGCGACGGCGGGGACGTCAGCCCCGTCGGCCAGGCGCAGCAGCAGGTGGGGGGTGAACCCGGCCTCCCCGTCCTGGCCCTGCACCGCGGTCAGCGCCGCGGGCGAGGCCCACACCTGCGCCTGCCCGGAGAGCATCGGGTCCGGGGAGGGCTGGGTCAGGCCCGTGACCACCGCGTCGACCGGCGTGGTGGTCGAGTCGGGCCCGGACTCGCTCGCCAGCGCGACGACGTCGCCCACGGCCACCCCGTGCCGGTCCGCGGTCTGCGCGTCGAGGGTGACGCCGCGGGCGTCGTCGGCGGCGGGCAGGGCGCCGGCGGTCACGGTCAGGCCCGCCAGGGCCGGGTCGCGGGGCAGGGGCATCACCGCGGCGCCGAACTCGGCGTCCGCGGCGCGGGCCGCCGCCCACGCCATCCGCAGGGCGTACGCCTCCTCGACGCCGTCCAGGCGGGCCAGCGGGCCGGGCTCGGCGGAGGTGCCGGCGAGGTCGGAGACGTCCTCGGACCCGCCCGGCAGGACCACGAGGTCGGCGCCGGCGTAGGTGCTGCCGAGCGTGGCGCGCAGGGTGGCCTGCGCCGTCGAGGAGACGAGGAAGGAGGCCGCGAGGAACAGGGTGCCGATCAGGATGGCCAGCACCAGGGAGACGTAGCGGCGCGGCTGGGTGCGCAGCTGGGAGAGGGCGACGGTCCACATGGTCAGCGCACCCCGCCCTCGGCCGGGGCGGACAGGGCGGTCAGGGCCGCGGTGACGGACTCGACCGTGGGGTCCACGAGCTCGCCGGCCAGCCGGCCGTCCGCGAGCAGCACGACGCGGTCGGCGGCGGAGGCCGCCACGGGGTCGTGGGTGACCATGATGACGGTCTGGCCCATCTCCCGCGCGGACCGGCGCAGCAGGCCGAGCACCTCGGCGGAGGTGGCGGTGTCCAGGTTGCCGGTGGGCTCATCCCCGAACACGACGTCCGGTCGGGTGAGCAGGGCGCGGGCCACGGCGACGCGCTGCTGCTGGCCGCCCGAGAGCTCGTGCGGCCGGTGGCCCAGCCGGTCTGCGAGGCCCAGGGTGCGGGTGATCTCGTCCAGCCAGGCGCGGTCCGGGGTGCGGCCGGCCAGCTCGAGCGGCAGCACGATGTTCTGTTCGGCCGTGAGCGTGGGCACGAGGTTGAAGGCCTGGAACACGAAGCCCACGCGGTCGCGACGCAGCCGGGTCAGGGCGGTGTCGTCCAGCCCGGTGATCTCGGTGCCGCCGATCCTCACGGAGCCCGAGGTCGGCGCGTCCAGCCCGGCCAGGCAGTGCATGAGCGTCGACTTGCCCGAGCCCGAGGGCCCCATGATCGCGGTGAACGCGCCCGAGGCGAAGTCCACGTCCACCCCGCGCAGGGCGTGCACCTGCGCGTCACCGCGCCCGTAGGCGCGGGTGAGGCCGCGGGCGCAGACGGCGGGCGCCGTCGTCGTGGTGGCGGACGACGACGGCGTGCCCGGCCCCGGCGCGACGGGG
>NZ_JASDCZ010000129.1:0-6177 GCF_030407635.1 Micrococcus sp. APC 4021 | reverse complement strand
GACCCCACCGCCACCCAGTTCATCGACGGCGCCTGGGTGCCGTCCTCGGACGGCGGCACCCGCACCATCCACTGCCCCGCCGACGGCACCGAGGTCGGCGTCGTCGCCGAGGGCACCCGCGAGGACACCCTCGCCGCGATCGCCGCCGCCCGCCGCGCGTTCGACAGCGGCATCTGGTCCTCCACCCCCGCCGCCGAGCGCGGCGACCTGCTCATCCGCCTGGCCGACCACATCCTGGAGCACCGGGACGAGTTCGCCCGTGCCGAGGCCCTTGACACCGGCAAGCGCCTCGTGGAGGCCGAGGGCGACATGGCGGACATCGCCGCCTGCTTCCGCTACTTCGGCAAGATCGCGGACCAGAACCCCGGCCGGCTCGTCGACGCCGGCGACCCGACCGTCCTCTCCCGCGTGGTCACCGAGCCGGTGGGCGTGTGCGGCATGATCACCCCCTGGAACTTCCCGCTGCTGCAGGCCGCCTGGAAGATCGCCCCGGCCCTGGCCGCCGGCTGCACCTTCGTGCTCAAGCCCGCCGAGCAGACCCCCCACACCGCCATCCTCACGATGCGCGCCCTCGAGTCGCTGGGCCTGCCGGCCGGCGTCGCGAACCTGGTGCTGGGCCCCGGCGCCACCGTGGGCGAGCCGCTCTCCTCCCACCCGGACGTGGACCTGGTCTCCTTCACGGGCGGACTGGCCACGGGCAAGACCATCGCCCAGGCCGCCGCCGGCACCGTGAAGAAGGTCGCCCTCGAGCTGGGCGGGAAGAACCCCAACGTGATCTTCCCCGACGCCCACTACGAGGCGGCCCTGGACAACGCCCTCAACGCCGCGTTCACCGACTCGGGCCTGGTGTGCTCGGCCGGCACGCGCCTGATCGTCCACGAGTCGATCGCCGAGCGCTTCGTGGACGACCTCGTCGAGCGCGCCGGGCACATCGTGATGGGCGGCCCCTTCGACGAGCACGCCGAGACCGGCCCGCTGATCTCCGCGGCCCACCGGGACAAGGTGACGGACTACGTCCGCCGCGGCGTCGAGGCCGGCGCCCGCCTGCGCGTGGGCGGGCACTGGGGCGGCGAGGAGCACAAGGACGGCTTCTTCTACGCCCCCACCGTGCTGGACCGCTGCGACCGGGACAACCCCGCCGTCATTGAGGAGGGCTTCGGCCCGGTGATCACCGTGGAGACGTTCTCCACCGAGGCCGAGGCCATCGAGATCGCCAACCACACCGAGTACGGCCTCGCCGGGGCCGTGTGGAGCTCCGACGCCGGCACGTGCCAGCGCGTCTCCCGCGCCCTGCGCCACGGCACCGTGTGGATCAACGACTACCACCCGTACCTCCCCCAGGCCGAGTGGGGCGGCTTCAAGGCCTCCGGCATCGGCCGCGAGCTCGGCCCCACCGGGCTGGGCGAGTACGTGGAGCACAAGCACATCTACCAGAACACCGAGCCCGCGGTGACCGGCTGGTTCGCCGACCGCCGCTGAGCCCCCTCCCCGTGGGCGCGGGGTCAGCCCCCGCGCCCACCCGTGACCACCGAAAGGACCCCCGGATCGTGACCACCACCACCCCCGACGCCTCGACCCCGCAGCCCGACACGCCCGTCTACGACTACATCGTGGTCGGCGGCGGCTCCTCCGGCGCCGCTCTCGCGGCCCGCCTGTCCGAGGACCCCCAGATCAGCGTCGCCCTGCTGGAGGCAGGCCCCACCGACGTGGATCTCGACGAGGTCCTCGAGCTGCGACGGTGGCCCGAGCTGCTCGAGTCCGGCCTGGACTGGGACTACCCCATCGAGCCGCAGGAGAACGGCAACTCCTTCATGCGCCACTCCCGGGCCAAGGTGCTCGGCGGCTGCTCCTCCCACAACTCCTGCATCGCGTTCTGGCCTCCCCGCGAGGACCTGGACCAGTGGGAGGCGATGGGCGCCACCGGCTGGGGCGCCGAGCACACCCTGCCGCTGGTGAAGAAGCTCGAGAACAACCGGGCCGAGGGCGATCACCACGGCCACGACGGCCCCGTCGAGCTGATGGACGTGCCCGCCGAGGACCCGGCCGGCGTCGCCCTGCTCGAGGCCGCCGCCGAGGCCGGCATCCCGACGACGACGTTCAACACCGGCGAGACCGTCGTGAAGGGAGCCAACTGGTTCCAGATCAACCGCAAGCAGGACGGCACGCGCGCGTCGTCGTCGGTGTCCTATCTCCACCCGATCCTCGATCGCGAGAACCTGGACATCCTCACGGACCACTGGGTGAGCGAGGTGCTAGTCGACGAGGACCGCCGCGCCTACGGCGTCCGTCACGTCGCGGACCGGCACGGCCGGCAGGCCGAGATCCACGCCCGCGCCGAGGTCATCCTCTCCGCCGGGGCGATCGACACGCCCAAGCTGCTGATGCTCTCCGGGATCGGCCCCGCCGAGCACCTGGCCGAGCACGGCCTCGACGTGCGCGTGGACGCCCCCGGCGTCGGCTCCCACCTGCAGGACCACCCCGAGGCGGTCATCTCCTGGGAGTCCAAGCAGCCCATGTACCGCGACGCCACGCAGTACTGGGAGATCGGGATCTTCTCGCCGACCACGGAGGGGCTGGACCGCCCCGACCTGATGATGCACTACGGCTCCGTGCCGTTCGACATGCACACCTACCGCCAGGGGTACCCGACGGCGGACGAGACGTTCTGCCTGACCCCCAACGTCACCCACGCCAAGTCCCGCGGCACCGTGCGCCTGCGCTCCAACGACTACCGGGACAAGCCGGCCGTGGACCCGCGCTACTTCACCGACCCGGAGGGCCATGACATGGCCGTCGCGGTGGCCGGCATCCGGCTGGCCCGGGAGATCGTCTCCCAGCCGGCGATGGCGGCGTGGGCGGGGCGCGAGCTCGCCCCGGGCGTGGAGGCGCAGACGGACGAGGAGATCGCCGACTACGTGCGCCGCACCCACAACACCGTGTACCACCCGGTGGGCTCGGTGCGCATGGGCGCCGACGACGACGCCATGAGCCCCCTGGACGCCCGCCTGCGCGTCAAGGGCGTGACGGGCCTGCGCGTGGCCGATGCCTCCGTGATGCCCGAGCACGTGACCGTGAACCCCAACATCACGTGCTTCATGATCGGTGAGAAGGCGGCGCAGCTGATCCTGGCCGACCGCGCCTGACCACCACGCAGATGCGGCGGGCCCCCCGGTGGGGGGCCCGCCGCATTCGCGTTCGGGGGACGGGCCGCGCGCCGGTCACGCCGGCCGCGCGCGCGGCTCCGTCAGCGGGCGATCACTCGCCGGAGGTCTCGACGGCGGAGTCCTCCACTGCCTCACCCTCTACGGCCTCGCCCTCCACCTGGGCGGCGGAGCCGGTGTGCTTGACCTGGATCTTGCGCGGCTTGGCCTGCTCGGCCACCGGGATGGTCAGCAGCAGCACGCCGTCGCTGTAGTCGGCCTCGATCTTGTCCAGGGCCAGGCCCTGGCCGAGGTTGAGCTGGCGGGCGAAGGTGCCGGCCGGACGCTCCTTGGTGAGCCAGCGACGGTCCTCCCCGGCGGGGGCCTCCTTGCGCTCGGCGCGGACGGTGAGCGTGCGCTCCTCGACGTCCACGTCGATCGAGCTCGGGTCCACGCCCGGCAGCTCCACCTCGGCGACGAACACGTCGCCCTCGCGGTAGAGGTTCATGGGCATGGAGGCGGCGCCGGAGGTGCGGGCGAAGCCGGTCATCAGGCGCTCCATCTCGCGGAACGGATCAATGGGACGAGCCATGGTCGATCACTCCTCATGCAGGGCGGGCCGCTCCGGTTGAGCGGCGACTGTCCTGTGCAACGCCGTCCCCCCACGGGGTATTCCACGGAGTTGAGTCAGTCCCGCTCAACCCTGTCCAGGACGGTCCGGAACGCGGCCTCCGCCGTCTCGCCGTAGGGCACGAACAGCACCTCGTCCACGGTGCCGCCCACCTCGTCCGCCATCGCGTGGCAGGTCTCGACGGCGATCCGCGCCGCGTCCTCCATGGGCCAGCCGTAGATCCCCGCGGAGATCGCCGGGAACGCGACCGTCCGGGCGCCGAGCCCGGCCGCCACCTTCAGGGACTCGCGGTAGCACGAGGCGAGGGTGTCGGACTTGTCGATCGTCTTGGCCCACACCGGGCCCACCGTGTGGATGACCCAGCGCGCGGGCAGGCGCCCCGCCGTCGTCGCGACGGCCTGCCCGGCGGGCAGCCCCTCCGGCAGGTCGGTCTCGCGCAGGCGGCGGCACTCGGCCAGGATCTCGGGGCCGCCGCGCCGGTGGATGGCGCCGTCCACGCCTCCGCCGCCGAGCAGGGTGGAGTTGGCGGCGTTGACGACGGCGTCCGCGTGCGTGGCCGTGATGTCCCCGGGGGCGATGGTGAGCTGCATGGGTTCACGCTAGGCGCGGGTGGGCGCCGTCGGACAGGGCCGGTAGCCTCGGCCCCATGAGCACCCCGACGCCCACCGGACCGACCCCCACGCCTCCCGGCGGCGAGCTGCTGCCGCTGATCAGCCTCGCGGTGGAGCACGTGTTCGACACGCTCGGCCGGCAGCCCGTGTTCGCCCCGACGATCCTCGCCGTCGCCGCCGACGGCCAGCGCGGCATGTGGGAGCACCCGGACCTCGAGCCCGAGCAGGCGGCCGCCACGGTCGCGAAGATCAGCCCGCGCCCCACGCGGGCGGTGGCCGTGTTCGACGGCGAGATCGAGACGGCGGACGGGCCCCGCCCGGCCGTCGCGGTGGAGGCCTTCGACGCCGCCGCCCTGGCCTCGACCCGCATGGTCTTCCCGTACCTGCCCGGCGTGGCCGCGGCGGGCATCGCCGCCCGCGTCGACGGCGACCCGCAGGTCGTGGCCAACGGCCCCAACCCGCTCTTCGGCTGAGCCGCCCACCACGACGACGGCGCGCCGCCGCCTAACGTGTCCCTGCGGCCTGCGAGGGTGGGGGCATGGAGATCCTCAGCCTGCTGCTCGCCCTCATCCTCGGACTCGTGCTCGGCGCCCTGGTGGGCGCGTGGCTCATGTGGCGCCGGGCGGCCGGCGGCGGTGAGGAGGCCCGCCGGGCCCAGGCCGAGCTGGCCGCGCTGCGCACCGAGCACCAGGGGACGCGAGAGGAGCTCGCGGCCGCCCGGGCGGAGCAGCGCGCGCTCACGGCCGCGCGCGCCGAGGACGCCGAACGCCAACGCGCGGAGTCCCAGGTGATGTCCACGCTCGCCCCGCTGGGCCAGCGGCTGGCGGCGCTCCAGGAGCAGGTGAGCGTGCTGGAACGGGACCGGGCGTCCCAGTTCGGCCGGCTCGGGGAGCAGCTCCGCGCCGCCGCGGCCACGGACCGGGACCTGCTGAACCAGACCACGTCGCTCATGGCCACCCTCAAGTCCACCTCCGCGCGGGGCCACTGGGGCGAGGCGCAGCTGCGGCGGGTCGTCGAGGCGGCGGGCATGCTCCACCACGTGGACTTCACGGAGCAGGCCACGCTGTCCGGCAGGGACGGCGAGCGCCTCCGCCCGGACCTCGTGGTGTCCCTGCCCGGCGGCAAGGCCATGGCCGTGGACGCCAAGGCCCCCATCGGGGACGCGCTGGCCGCCGAGGCCCTCGCGGATGAGCCCGGCGAGGAGGCGTACGAGCGGCGTCAGGCGCTGGCCGCCCAGCACGCCGCGGCCGTGCGCCGCCACGTGGACCAGCTCTCCGCGAAGTCCTACTGGGCCGGCCTCGAGCACTCCCCCGAGCTGGTCCTGTGCTTCCTGCCCGCCGAGTCACTCCTGGCCGCGGCCCTGGACGCGGACCCCGGGCTGCTGGACCACGCGTTCTCCCGGAACGTCGCGCTCGTCGCCCCCGTCTCCCTCCTGACCGCCCTGAAGTCCGTGGCCTATGCCTGGCGGCAGGACACCCTGGCCGAGAACGCCCACACCGTGGTGGCCAGCGCGAAGGACCTCTACGAGCGCCTCGGCACGCTCGGCACCCACCTGGACCGCATGGGCGGATCCCTCAAGACCGCCGTGGACCGCTACAACCAGCTCGTCGGCAACGTCGAGTCGCGCGTGCTCCCCGCCGCCCGGCGCCTCCGCGACGCCGACCCGGGCCTGGCCCCCACGCCGGACATCCGCACGCTCGAGTCCGCGCCCCGGCCCCTGGCCGCCCCGGAACTGGTCGCGGGCGTGGAGGAGGACGAGCTGCGCCGTCGTCGGGCGGAGTCGGCGCGGGAGGCG
>NZ_JASDCZ010000128.1:0-6262 GCF_030407635.1 Micrococcus sp. APC 4021 | reverse complement strand
CCGGTCCGGGGACGAGGGGCAGGGGGTCGACGCCGGCCCGAGGCTCCCGCCCCTCTCGCCGAAGCCCGCAGACACGCCGCTACGCCCTGGCGGTAGCGGCGTGTCTGCGGGCCTGGGCGGGTCAGATCCACGACGGCGGCACTCGGCCCGGCGGCGTCCGCGCGGCCACCAGGCCCCGCAGCTGCCGCACGAACAGCTCCCAGTGCCCCGGCCGGAACACGTCGGCGGTCACCCGGATCACCTCCCATCCCTCCGCGCGCAGGGCGGCGTCCCCCTCGCGGTCCTCACGCCACTGCCGGCGATCCGTGCGGTGCTGATCGCCGTCGTACTCGACCGCCACCTTGGCCTCCGCCCACACCAGATCCACGCGCAGCAGCTGTCCCGTGGCGAGGCGGATGCACGGGTTCACTGCGGGCTCGGGGACGCCGTCCAGGACGAGCCGCGCCCGCAGCCGGCTCTCCTGCGGCGAGTCGGCCCCGGGGCGGACGAGCTCCAGCGCCTCCCGGGCCGCGCGGATCCCGCGCACCCGTCCGCGTTCCTCGACGGCGGCGCGCAGCTCGGCCACGTCCGTCACCCCGGGAGGCAGCCGACGGCGGCGGGCCTCCGTCGGGGCGGTCCGAACCATGCTGTCCCCCAGCGCGACGAGATGGTCGAGCGGCCCGGCGTGCGCGGCGAGGTCCACGAAGGTCCACCCCGGTGCGGTCACGCGCACCCCGTCCACGATCCGCACCGGTGCGTCGGCGCGGAGGCGGTGTGAGCGGATCCCGGCCCGGCTCGACGCGGTGCCGTGGCCGCGCGGGGTCGCGATGTGCACGGACCGGTCGGCGGCGAGCGGCCCGGTCAGCCACAGGCCGAGCACCCGGGCGGCCGTGACGTGGCTGAACACGCCCTCGGGGTGCAGATCCTGCAGCGCCCGCAGATGGTCCATGGGGTCCGGTTCGACGCCGCGCCGGCCCCAGAGCCCCCAGCCGAGGGAGACCACGTCCCCGCGCCGCAGCCGGGCCGCGCTCACCCCCGCCTCGCGCGCGGCCGGGGTCGAGAACACGGTCGGAGCGCGGAGGCGGCCGTCCAGTCCGCAGCGCATCGGGGGCAGGGGCGCGGGCGAGCGGGGCATGCGCCGAGCGTGCCCGATCCGGGCGGGCCGCCGTCGTCGTCCGCCGGGATCTGTGGACGACGCCCCGCCAAGGCCCGCAGACACGCCGCTACGTCCTGGCGGCAGCGGCGCGTCTGCGGGCCTCGGCGCCACGGCTTGCGCCGCCAGGCCCTCCCCACGACGACGGCGTCACCGGCCCGGCTCCCCCTCCCGCGTGATCCACGTCTCGGCTAGGGTGAGGAGCAATAACCGACCGATCGGTCGGGACTTGTCCGCGCCCCCGACACCAGGAGACCTCGTGACCGTCACCGCCCCCTCCCTCCCGGAGATCCTCCCCAGCTACGTCGTCGGCAGCTGGTGGACGCCGTCGCACCCGTCCAAGGTCACCGACGTGACGGACGCGAACACCGGCGCGCGCCTCACCGGCGTCTCCACCGACGGCCTCGACACGGCCGCCGCCATCGAGCATGCCCGCACCGTCGGCCAGCAGGCCCTGGGCGCGCTGACCATCCACGAGCGCGCTCTCAAGCTCAAGGAGCTCGCGCTCTACCTGAACTCCCGCGTCCAGGAGCTCTACGACGTCTCCTTCGCCACCGGCGCCACGCAGCGCGACCACGCCTTCGACGTCGACGGCGGCATCGGCACCCTCTTCACGTTCTCCGGGAAGGGCCGCCGCGAGCTGCCGAACTCCACCGTGATCATCGACGGGGACGTGGAGCCCCTCTCCCGCGACGGCTCCTTCATCGGCGAGCACATCTACCAGCGCATCCCGGGCGTGGCCGTGCAGATCAACGCCTTCAACTTCCCCGTGTGGGGCATGCTCGAGAAGTTCGCCCCAGCCTTCGTCGCCGGCGTGCCCACCGTGGTCAAGCCGGCCACCCCCACCGGCTACGTCACGCAGAAGTGCGTCGAGCTGATGCTCGAGTCCGGCGTGCTGCCCGAGGGCTCGATCCAGCTGATCTCCGGCTCCGCCCGCGACCTGCTGGACCACCTGGACTACCGCGACCACGTCGCGTTCACCGGCTCCGCCGCCACCGCGGCCACGCTGAAGAAGCACCCGAACGTGCAGGAGGGCGGCGTCCGCTTCACCGCGGAGACCGACTCCCTCAACGCCGCCATCCTCGGCCCGGACGCGGACCCGGAGTCCCCCGAGTTCGAGGCGTTCGTGAAGGTCGTCTTCCAGGAGATGACGGTCAAGGCCGGCCAGAAGTGCACCGCCATCCGCCGGGTGATCGTCCCGCAGGACCGGGTCGAGGCCGTGACCGCCGCCCTCACCGAGCGCCTGGCCGCGAAGGTCGTCCTGGGCGACCCGCGCGTCGAGGGCACCACCATGGGCGCCCTGGCCTCGAAGGAGCAGCAGGGCGAGGTCCGCGGCGCGGTGCAGCGCCTGGTCGACGCCGGCGGTCAGGTCCGCCTCGGCGGCCCCGAGGGCTCGACCGGCGACGCCGACGCCGAGTCCGGCGCGTTCTTCGCCCCCACGGTGCTCACCTTCGAGGACGCACGCACCCCCGAGGTGCACAGCATCGAGGCGTTCGGTCCGGTCACCTCGGTGATCGGCTACACGGACGTGGCCGACGCCGTGGCCCTGGCCGCCCTGGGCTCGGGATCGCTCGTGGCCACGGTCGCCACGAACGACGGTGAGACCGCCCGCGCGTTCGCCGCCGGGATCGGCGCCCACCACGGCCGCGTGCACGTCCTGAACCGCCAGACCGCCACGACCACCACCGGTCACGGCGCCCCCGTGCCGGTGCTGATCCACGGCGGCCCCGGCCGCGCCGGCGGCGGCGAGGAGCTCGGCGGGGTCCGCGCCGTGAAGCACTACATGCAGCGCACGGCGATCCAGGGCTCCCCGGACATGCTCACGGCCATCACCGGCGTGTGGCATCAGGGCGCCGCGGCCCACACGGTGACGCGCGAGGACGTGGAGGCCGGCACGGCCGTGCACCCGTTCTACAAGTCCCTGGCCGAGCTGACGGTGGGCGACCAGTTCGCCTCCGGCCTGCGCACCGTCACCCTGGAGGACATCACGGACTTCGCGGAGGAGACCGGGGACAGGTTCTACGCGCACACGGACGAAGACGCCGCCATGGCCAACCCGTTCTTCCCGCGTCGCGTCGCCCACGGCTACCTGCTGGTCTCGTGGGCCGCGGGGCTGTTCGTGGCCCCGGATCCGGGCCCGGTGCTGGCCAACTACGGCCTGGAGAACCTGCGCTTCGTCACGCCGGTGACCTACGACGACGCCATCCGCGTGACCCTGACGGCCAAGCGCATCACCCCGCGCGTGAGCGACGAGTACGGCGAGGTGGCCTGGGACTGCCGGATCCACAACCAGAAGGACGAGCTCTGCGCCCAGTACGACGTGCTGACGCTCGTGGCCAAGACCTGGCCGATGGCCCCGTCCGAGACCTCCCAGGGATGAGCCCCCCCCTGCTTCGACGGGCCGTCCCGTGCGCCCGCTGCGCGCCGGGCGGCCCGTCGTCGTCCCCGGGAACAAGGAGCGTGCCCGGGACGTTCACCTGTACGTCCCATTCGGACCGCGAGAGAAGAAGGTCGACATATATGTCCGAGTTCACCCGTTTTGATCAGGTCACCGTGCTGGGCACCGGTGTGCTGGGTTCGCAGATCATCATGCAGGCGGCGTACCACGGCAAGAAGGTGATGGCCTACGACGCCGTCCCCGCCGCCCTCGAGGGGATCGAGCGCCGCTGGGCGTGGATCCGCCAGGGCTATGAGGCAGACCTCGGGGAGGGCTACGACCCGCAGCGCTTCGACGAGGCCATCGCCCGCATCACGCCGACCTCGGACCTCGGCGAGGCCCTGGCGGATGCGGACATCGTGATCGAGGCCGTCCCGGAGAACCTGGAGCTCAAGCGCAAGGTGTGGGCCCAGGTGGGCGAGCTCGCCCCCGCCACGACCCTGTTCGCCACGAACACCTCCTCCCTGCTGCCCTCGGACTTCGCCGACGCCAGCGGCCATCCGGAGCGCTTCCTGGCCCTGCACTACGCCAACCGCATCTGGGCGCAGAACACCGCCGAGGTCATGGGCACCGCCGCCACCTCGCCGGAGGCCGTCGCGGGAGCCCTGCAGTTCGCCGAGGAGACCGGCATGGTCCCCGTGCACGTGCGCAAGGAGATCCCGGGCTACTTCCTCAACTCCCTGCTCATCCCGTGGCTGCAGGCCGGCTCCAAGCTGTACATGCACGGAGTGGGCAACCCGGCGGACATCGACCGCACCTGGCGCGTGGCCACCGGCAACGAGCGCGGCCCGTTCCAGACCTATGACATCGTGGGCTTCCACGTGGCCGCCAACGTCTCCCGCAACACGGGCGTCGACTGGCAGCTCGGCTTCGCTGAGCTGCTCGAGAAGAGCATCGCCGAGGGCCACAGCGGCGTGGCCGACGGCCAGGGGTTCTACCGCTACGGGCCGGACGGGGAGAACCTCGGCCCGGTGGAGGACTGGAACCTGGGCGACAAGGACACCCCGCTCGGCTGACCTCCTCCGCTGACGGATCAGGGGCCGTCCGGTGCGCACCACGCATCGGGCGGCCCCGTTGCGTGCCCCCGCCGCTTCCTTGTGGCATCCGTCACAGCGCACGTAGAGTCGGGCCATGACGACCTCCCGACTCCCCCTGCTCGGCGCCCTCGCCGTGGGCGCGCTCGCCCTCGCCGGGTGCGCGGGCGGCGGCGGCGCGGAGCCCTCCTCCCCCGCCCCCTCGTCGGCGTCGTCCACGACGACGGCGGCCTCGTCCGCCCCCACGTCGCCCGCGGCCAGCAGCTCCACGGAGAGCACGGGCGCGGCGGAGAGCACGGCCGGCGCCTCCGCCTCGGGCAGCCTGTCCCTCGAGATGCCCCCCGCGCTGGACGGGCAGCGGACCCTGGCCGTGCAGGCCGCCGTCCAACGGGCCGCGGGGCCGGGGTCCGAGGTGGGGCTGAGCGCCGCCTCGCCGCTGGAGCGGCAGACGGAGCTGCGCCAGCGGGCCGCCGGCCTGGAGCAGGCGGTCGACGCCGGTGCGAGCCCGGCTTCCACCCGCAGCGCGGAACAGCAGGCCTGCCTGGACGCCACCCGCTCCGATCTGGAGCGGGACGCCGAGGCCGGGGCGGCGGACCTGGGGCTCACGGCCCAGCCGGAGACGGCCGCCACGACCGGCGGCGGGCCCACCACGACACCGGCGCCCTCCTTCACGGCGTCCCCCGACGCCGAGGTCACTCCGCTCGGCGTGCGCGTCACCGTGTACCCCACGGAGGAGGCCGCCCGCGCCGCCCTGGAGGACGCCCGAGCGGCGGCGCAGGCCTGCACCGGGGTGGACCTGGCCGGGCTCGACGTGGAGAGCGTGACGCGGACCGAGCACGAGGGCGGCACCGCGTACACGGCGCTCCCGGCCCCCGGGGGGTCCGTCTACTCCCACCTCACTGCCGTGCAGGACGGCGCCCGCACCGTGGCCGTGGCCCAGGCCGACGCGGACGGCGGGGTGCCCGCGGACGCCGAGGACCGTGCGGCCTCAATCGTGGCCGACGTGCTCGCCGCGCTCGACGGCGAGGGCTGAGGACAGCGGGCCCTCAGCCCCGCAGACCCCCGAGCACCACGCCCGTGACGGCGTCGATCATCTGGTCCGGTCCCTGCTGGCCGGGAACGCCGCGATCCGGCCGGTACCAGTCGACGATCGAGTTGATCATGCCGAGCGCGAGGCGGGCGAGGTTGCGCGGGGTCACGTCGGAGCGCACCGCACCCGCGGCCTGGGCGGCCTCGAGCAGGTCACCGAAGCGCCGGGTGATCTCGCGCCGGCGCTCGACGGCGGCCACCTCGACCGCCGAGTTCCCGCGCAGGCGCAGCAGCAGGGTCACCTCGGGCTGCTTCTCCGCCAGCACCCCGAGCGTGCCGCGGATGGCCGCCTCGACCTGCGCGCCGGCATCGGCCCCGCTGGCCACCACATCGTCCAGGCACGCCTCGAGGGCGTCGAGCGCCTCCGTCACCGCGTGGTCGAGGATCGCCTCCTTGGACTCCACATGGTGGTAGATCGCGGACTTGGAGATGCCCAGGTGGGCGGCGAGCATGCCCATGGACGTCGCCTCGTAGCCGTGCCGGTTGAAGAGCTCGACGCACTCGGCCAGCAGCGTCTGCCGGTCATAGCCGGGCCGGCCGCGGCGCGGGGTGGGGCTGCTCTGGGGCACG
>NZ_JASDCZ010000127.1:0-6278 GCF_030407635.1 Micrococcus sp. APC 4021 | reverse complement strand
CGCGGCCGGCGTCCGGCGCGGGGTCCGGGACGGGGCACGCGGGCGGGAACGTGGCGCGCACCGCCGCGGCCAGGGCGGCGGCGACGCGCGGGCGGTCGGCGCGGTCGCAGCGGACCTCGAGCAGACGCCGGCCGCGCACCGGGTCGGACAGGGCCCGGACGAGGTCGACGCGGTCGGTGACCCGCGTGTGCGGGAGGCCGTACGCGGCGGCCAGGGCGGCCAGGTCCACGCCGTGCGGGGTGCCGAAGAGCCGTTCGACGGGGTCCGCCATGCCGGGCGCCTCGGCCACGGCCCCGTGTTCGAGGCTCGCGAAGATCGCCCCGCCGTCGTCGTTGACGACCACGAGGTCGAGGTCCGGCTCGGTCTCGGTGGGGCCCACGAGCAGGCCGCCCGCCTCGTGCAGGGCGGTGAGGTCGCCGAGCAGGGCCACGGTCCGCCGTCCGCGCGCCAGTGCGACGCCCGCGGCCGTGGAGACGGTCCCGTCGATCCCGGCGAGCCCGCGGTTGGCGTACACCTCCGCGTCCGGCGCCGAGGGGGGCCGCCAGGTCAGGTCCACGTCCCGGATCACCGAGGACGAGCCCAGCACGAGCGGACCCCGGACCATGGCGGCGCTCACGTGCGCCACCGTCTGCGGGCTGAGCCGGTCGCCGGCGTCGGTGGTGACGAGCGCGTCCTCCACGGCGGCCTGGGCGCGCATCGAGGCGTGCTGCCACGCGGCGAGCCAGCCGGGCTCGCCCTGCCCGGCGAAGGCGGCGAGCTCCTCGAGGGTCTCCACGGGCGTCTCCCGGCGCCGGCCCGGCTCGAACCATGGTGCGGGCTCGGGGGCGTGCAGGGCCGTGGCGACGTCGGGGCGGGCCAGCAGGGCGTTGACCGTCCGGGTGAGCGTGGGCCGGCCGAACAGCACGACCCGTTCGATGCGGGCGGCAAGGGGGTGTGCGTCCGCGTCGCGCCCGCCGGCCGCGCCCAGCAGGAGCGGATAGGCGGCGATGGCGTTGGCGGAGAACCGCGCGTTCGACGACGGCTCGGCCAGCAGGGGCAGGCCCAGGGACAGCGCGAAGGCCGCGGCCACGGGGCCGGCGCCGTGGCAGGCCAGCACGACGGTGCGCCGCTGGTCCAGGCGGGCGACGTCCAGCTCGGGCAGCCCCGAGAGCACCGCCCCGGGCGCCCGGTAGGCCGACGCGGCGGCGGCCGGGCTCGCGCCGGTCGGGGCGACGGCCGGAGCAGGGGTGTGCGGCGCCGCGGCGGCGCCCATGGCGGCCGCCTCCTCAGGACTCGGCACGAGCGGGTCGCGGAAGTGCAGGTTCAGGTGGACCGGCCCGGCCGGGGCCTCTGCCATCGTCACCGGACCGGGCGCGCCGTCGTCGGAACCGGCCTCGGCGACGACCCCCTCGGCCGCCAGCAGGGCCCGGCGCACGGTGGCCCGCACGTGGCGCAGATGCTGCTCGGCATCCACGCCGTCGGCGGCGTCGCAGCCGAGGGAGGCGGCATGGCGGACGTGCGTGCCGAACACGCCCCTCTGGTCCGTGGTCTGGTTCGCGCCGGTGCCGTGCAGCTCGGGCGGACGATCCGCGGTCAGCGCGATCACGCGCGTGCCGGCGTGGATGGACTCCATCAGGGCGGGCAGCAGGTTCCCGACGGCGGTGCCCGAGGTGGTCAGCACGCCCACCGGGCGCCCCGAGGCCAGCGAGAGCCCGTGGGCGAGGAAGCCGGCCGAGCGCTCGTCCACCCGCACGTGCAGGCGGACCTCGCCGGCGCGCTCGAGGGCCGCGAGCGCGTAGGCCAGCGGGGCGGAGCGGGAGCCGGGGCAGACCACCGCGTCCCGCATGCCGGCGTCGATCAGGGCGGTGGCAACGGCGCGCGCCACGGAGAGGGAGTCGACGGAGGTCATGGTGGCCACCAGTCTAGGCCCGGGCGCGGACGGGCCCCGGACGCGGAGAGGCCGCCACGGTGACGCGGTGGCGCCGGCCGTGACGGCCTCGTCGAGGGTCCTCGCGGAGGCGGGGGTCAGCCCTTCGGGCCCTTGCCGTTGCCCTTGCCCTTGCCCTTGTTGCCCTTCTCCTTGCCGGCGCCCTTGCCGATGCCGTTGTTCCCGGTGGCGTTGAACACCTGGACGACGCACGGACGCGGGGCCGCGACCTTGTCGCCCACCTGGACCGGGCCGGTCGGGCTCAGGAAGTCCGGGAAGGAGGAGGTGTGCGCGCCCCAGGTGCCGTCCTCGCCCGGGTGCTGGACGTTGACGAACACGGAGTTGTCGCGGTCGTGGATCACGGGGCCGCAGGTCTCGGCGTCGCGCGGGACGGCGAGGAACTGCTGGACGCGGCCGCGCTCGGCGCCGTCGAGGGTGACCTTGTGCAGCGCGTCGGCGTAGCCGATGGTGCCGGGCTGGCCGTCGGTGGAGATCCAGAGGTTGCCCTCGGAGTCGAACGCCAGGTTGTCCGGGCAGGAGATCGGGGAGACCTTCTCCTTCGGGTAGCCGGCGAAGTAGGCCGAGGAGGAGACCGCCGGGTCGCCGGCGAGCAGCAGGATGACCCAGGTGAAGGCGGTGGAGGTGTGGTCCCCGCCCCGCTCGGTGATCTCGATGACGTGGCCGTCGCGGTTGCCGATGACCGGGTTGGCCTCGTCCACGGCGGTGCGCTTGGTGTTGTTGGTCAGGGCCGCGTAGACCTTGCCGGTGACCGGGTTGGTCTCGACGTCCTCCGGGCGGTCCATCTTGGTGGCGCCCATCTTGTCGGCCGCGAGGCGGGTGTAGACGAGGACCTCGGCCAGGGACATGCCCGGGACGAAGGACGTCTTCTCGTCGGCCAGGGCGATCCACTCGCCGGAGCCGTCGAAGGCGCCGTCCGAGGGCAGGGTGCCCCTGCCGTCGATCTGGGCGGCCGGGGAGTCGCCGGAGAACCTGGCCACGTAGAGGGTGCCCTTGTCCATCAGGCGCATGTTGTGCTTCTTGTCGCCCTCCCGGACCTTCTCGGCGGAGACGAACTTGTACAGGTAGTCGTGGCGCTCGTCGTCGCCGGAGTAGACCACGGCGTGGCCGGACGGCGAGATCACGGCGGTGCCGGCCTCGTGCTTGAAGCGACCCAGGAGGGTGTGCTTCACGGGCGTGGAGGTCGGGTCCTCGGGGTCGATCTCGACGACCCAGCCGAAGCGGTTGGCCTCGTTCTCGTAGCCGGGCTTGGTCAGGTCGAACCGGTCGTGGACCTTCTCCCAGCCGCGGCTGGTGGCGGAGGCGGAGATGCCGTAGCGCTTCTCCTCGGCGGTGCCGCGACCCTTGAAGTACTGGTTGAAGTTCTCCTCGCCGGAGAGCACGGTGCCCCACGGGGTGGTGCCGCCGGCGCAGTTGTTCAGGGTGCCCAGCACGCGGGTGCCGGTCGGGTCCTCGACGGTCCTGAGCAGCGCGTGGCCGGCGGCCGGGCCACGGACCTCGAACTCGGTGGTGCCGGTGATGCGGCGGTTGCGGCGGCCGCCGCGGACGTACTCCCACGGGGCGCCGCGCTTGGCGCGCTGGAGGTCCACGATCGACAGGCCGTGGGCCTGGAGGCCGACGTTGACGACGTCCTCGAAGTTCGAGGCGATGTACTCCGGGGAGAACATGATGTTCTCGTTGGTGTACTCGTGGTTGGAGACGAGGTAGCCGGAGCGGTCGTTGCCGCCGTCGGAGATGATGTTCAGGTAGTCGTTGTTGTAGCCGAACTGGGCGGCCTGCGACGCACCGGTCTGGTGCTCGATGTCGAACTCCGGGGAGTCGGCGAACAGCGGGTCGCCCCAGCGGATCACGGTGCCCCAGTCGTAGCCCTCCGGCACGGTCATGGTGTCCACGGTGCGGCTCACCGGCGCGATGGGCTCGAAGGGGAGCTTGCCGCCGCCGGTCGGACGCCGGCCGTTGTCCGCGAGCGCCTCGGGGGCCTGGGCCACCTGGGAGCCGATGACGACGGCGGCGGCGAGGCCGGTGCCGCCGACCAGGGCGGAGCGGCGCGAGATGGCGGTCTCCGCGATCTGCTGGAAGGTCGGGTTCGCCGAGGTGTTGGGCACCGGGTGGGCGCACGCGTTGCCGCACTTGAGCTCGCACGTGACGGCGGAGCGGTTGCCACGGGTGTGGCCGGCCATGGGGAGGAGGCGCTTCAGCATGACGGGGTCCTTCGCGTCGTGGGGATGGTTCGGGGTCCGGTGCCGGGCCGGAGGTGACCCCGGGGGTGAGACCGGCCGGGGCCGCCATCACCCTGGCCTCCCGCCACGAGCGGCGAGCCACGCCCAGGTGGCCGCGAGTTGAACTCTTCCCGGCCGCCGGATTTCGTCCCGTCGACGTGCTGTAATCCGGCTCACATTCCCCGCGCGGACGGGGACCGGGCGGGCCCGTCAGCCCTGCGCGGCCAGCACCGCGTGGGCCGCGCGCACACGGTCCGCCCACCACGCCTGCCGTGCCCCGTCCGCCCGGACGCGGTCGAGCAGGTCCGGGTCGGGGGCGGGTGCCCGCTCCCCCGGTGCCGGGAGGGCCCCCGCGCGGGGGCGCCAGGCCGGGGCGACGACGTCGTGCTCGAAGAGCGCCGCGGTGCCGAGCCCGCACGCGTGCGGCAGGGACGGCAGGCAGGCGGCCAGCGCGGCGCCGCCGGCGATGCCCACGGAGGTGTCCAGCGCGGAGGAGACCACCGCGGGCAGCCCCGCGGCCGCCACGATCGCCGCGGCGCGGCGCACGCCCCCGAGCGGCTGGACCTTCACCACGATCAGGTCCGCGGCCCCGGCGGCCGCGACGGCGAGCGGGTCCTCGGCCTTGCGGACCGCCTCGTCCGCGGCGATCGGGGTGGGGACGCCCCGGGCGCGCAGCTCCGCGCGGACCTCCGCGAGGTCGGTGATGCCGGGCACGGGCTGCTCCGCGTACTCGAGGCCCACGTCGGCCAGCGCGGTGAGCACGTCCACGGCCTCGGTGGGCGTCCAACCGGCGTTGGCGTCGACGCGGACCTGCGCGTGGGGCAGCAGCGCGCGCACCCGCCGTACGCGGGCCAGGTCGGCCTCGCGGCTGCCGGGGACGAGCCCGCCCTCAGGGCCGTGCTCGGCCACCTTGACCTTGACCGCGGTGATGCCGTCGCCGTAGCGGGCCAGGACGGCCTCGACGTCGTCCGCGGCCACCGCGGGCACGGTGGCGTTGACGGGGACGGTCTGACGGACCGGGGCGGGCCAGCCCTGCCAGCCGGCCTCGATCGCGGCGGCCAGCCACGCGGCGCACTCGTGCGGACCGTACTCCGGGAACGGGGAGAACTCGGCCCAGCCCGCCGGGCCGCGCAGCAGCAGGGCGTGACGGAGGTCCGTGCCGCGGAACCGCACGCGCATCGGCAGGGCGACCGCGACGGCGTCGGCCAGCAGCTCCTCGACGCTCGGCAGGGTGGGACCGCCCGGCGCGCCGGGCAGCGGAGGCAGGGCGGGGGCGGTGCTCATGCGGCCAGTGTAGGAAGGGCGCTCGGCTCCCGTTCCGACGGGCGCCGGCGGGGTGGGGCTCCCGGGGCGGCGCCGACGCTCAGACGGCGCGGAGGTAGCCGAGGGCTCGGGCCAGGTCGACGGCGCGGTCGTGGGCGCCGAGCACCTCCTCCAGGCCGGCGACGACGGCGGCCGTCACCTCCTCGGTGAGGTGCCAGTCGGCGGTGAACGGGTCGTCGAAGCGCGCCCACGCCGTGCCCACGGCCGCGAGCGCGCGGGCCATCTCCGTGAGGTCCTGGAAGACCGGTCGCGGCTCGTCCAGGCGGTCCTCCCACCCCTCGTCTCCCGGGGCCATGAGCACCTGGCCGGTGGAGGCCGCGTGGATGAACGGGTCGGCGCCCTGCTTGGCCACCACCGTCCAGTCGTCGTTCCAGTCCACCAGCAGGGCGCCGGTGCGGTGGTTCCACCGGTAGCCGGCCTGCTCGTCCCACAGGCGGTCCAGCGGGAAGAACATCACGGGCAGGCCGAGGGTGTCGATCTCCAGCCACTCCGGCCCCACGTAGCGGTAGAAGTCGGCCAGGTCCGGGGCGAGGGGCTCCTCGGCGGCCCACTCGATGGGCTCCTGCCGACTCAGCCGGCCGAACGGGGCCAGGGCGTCCCGGGCGGCCAGCAGGTCCTCGGCCGAGAGACGGGGCCGGGCGCCCGGCTCGACGCCCGGGCCGGGGACCGTCCCGGTGGAGTCGCGGAGGGCCGGGCGATGTCCGTGGGCGGGGGGCACGCGGGTCATGGCCCCAGGCTAGGCAGGCGGCTCAGCGGCGCGGAGGACGGGACGGCGACGGGGGCGTGACCGTCCGATGAAGCCTGCATGACGG
>NZ_JASDCZ010000126.1:0-6283 GCF_030407635.1 Micrococcus sp. APC 4021 | reverse complement strand
CGAGGACTGGGGGCCGGGGCGGGTCCGTCGGGCAGGGCGTAGCCGAGGTACTCCTCCTCCAGCACGGTGCGGAACCTCTCCGGCCCCCAGTCCTCGAGCAGGTACTTCATGCGGGCCTTGTTGCGCAGGCGCCGGTAGCCGTAGTCACGGAAGATGCTCACGACGGCGTGCCACACCTCGGGGGCGCGCTCGGCCGAGACGAAGGCACCGATCCGGTCGGCCAGGCGGGCCTTCGTGGACAGGCCGCCGCCGACCCACAGGTCGTAACCGGGGCCCAGCTCGGGGTGCACCACGCCGATCAGGGAGACGTCGTTGATCTCGTGGACCACGTCCTGGGAGGGGTGTCCGGTGATGGCGGTCTTGAACTTGCGGGGCAGGTTGGAGATCTCGAGGTCGCCGATCCAGCGGTCCGCGATCTCCCGGATCACGGGCGTGGGGTCGATGATCTCGTCCGCGGCGATCCCGGCCACCGGTGAGCCGAGGATCACGCGCGGCACGTCGCCGCAGGCCTCGGTGGTGGACAGGCCCACGGACTCCAGGCGCCGCCAGATCTCGGGGACGTCCTCGACGCGGATCCAGTGCAGCTGGACGTTCTGCCGGTCGGTGATGTCCGCGGTGTCACGGCCGAAGTCGGTGGAGATCCCGCCGATCACGCGCAGCTGCTCGGTGGTGAGGTCGCCGCCGTCGATGCGCACGCGCAGCATGAAGTAGCGGTCCTCGAGTTCGTGGGGCTCCAGGGTGGCGGTCTTGCCGCCGTCGATCCCCTGCCGACGCTGGGTGTACAGGCCCCACCAGCGGAAGCGGCCGTGCAGGTCGTCCGAGGGGATCGAGTCGAAGCCCTCGTGGGCGTAGACCTGCTCGATGCGCTCGCGGACGTTCAGGCCGTCGTCCTGCTGCTTGAACTCCTCGTTGTGGTTCAGGGGGGCGGTCCCGTCCACCTTCCACTGGCCGTGCGGCTTGGCGGAGGGACGGCGCGGAGTGCGCGCCGGCCTCGACGTCTCGTTCACCTGGGTCATGGCCGCCACGCTAGGAACCCGGCATGCCGGCCCCAAGATCGTCGACGCGGTTCGTCACGTTCCCGGGGCCGGGCCGCGGCGGGGACCCGGTCCGGCCCCGGTCGTGTGACGGACGGCTCAGCGGCCTCCGGCGGCTCCCCTCGGGGCCTCTACGAGGGCGGACCGCAGCCGGTCCAGGGCGATCCGCGCCACCAGCGGATGCGGCAGCAGGGGGTCGGTGACCGCGTCCGCGCCGGCCTCGCCGAGCCGGTCGTGGAAGTACCCGGGGGCCAGCAGGTGGGCGGCCACCACGGCGCGACGGCCGGCGGCGTGCACCCGGGCGACGGCGTCGGGCACACGGGGGGTCGCCGCCGCCCCGAACGCCGCGGTCACGGGCAGTCCCGTGGCCCGGGCCAGGGCCCCGGCCAGGGCGTGCACCTGGGCCTGGCCGTCCGCGGCGCGGGTGCCGGCCGCCGCCAGGATGACGTCCGATGTCGCGGCCTCACCGGCCGGCACCGCCCGGGCCACCCGCTCGGCCAGAACGGTCACCAGGCGCGGCTCGACGTCGTCCCCGGCCCCGGCCAGCGGTGCGGCGGCGATCGTGCCGGGTCGGGCGGCTGCGGCGTGGTGGATGTCGTGGTGGACGTGATGGCCCAGGGACAGCAGCAGCGGCACGATCACGGCCGGCTCCCCCGGGGGCAGGGCCGCCACGACCTCGTCGAGGGAGGGGCTCTGCACGTCCACGTAGGCCTCGTGGACCTGGGCGCCCGGCCCCTCGGCGGCCAGGAGGGCCGCCAGGTCGGCACGGAGGCCGTCGATCACGTCGCGGCCGGCCGCGTCGTGCGTGCCGTGGGCGCAGGCGATCACGTGCAGCACGGGCGCGCTCATGCCGAGCCCACCGCGTCGGCCCACACGTTCTGCGGCCCGCCGCTCACCGGCGGATCACCTTGTGCTGGGCGGCCTGGGCGACCGGCCGCATCACGATCTGATCCAGGTTCACGTGGTGGGGCAGCTCGACGGCGTGGACGCACACCTCGGCGACGTCCTCGGCGGTGAGCGGCTTCTCCACGCCCGCATACACGGCGTCCGCGGCGGACTGGTCGCCGCCCAGGCGGTTGCGGGAGAACTCCTCGGTGTGGACCATGCCCGGCAGCACCTCGATCACCCGCACGTTGTGCTCGGCCTCCTCCAGGCGCAGCGCGCCGGTGAGCCCGTGCTGGCCCATCTTCGCGGCGTTGTAGCCGGCGCCGCCCTCGTAGGCGGTGACGGCGGCGGTCGAGGTCAGGTTGAGCACGGTGCCCTCGCCGTGGGCGCGGAGCATGGGCAGGAACGCCTGGCACATCGTGAGGGTGCCGAGCACGTTGACGCGGTACATCCACTCCCAGTCGGCGCGGTCGCCGTCGCCCACCGCGTCCGTGCCGAGCGCGCCGCCGGCGATGTTGACGAGGGTGTCGGCGCCGCCGTCGGCCTCGACGCGCGAGGCCAGCGCGGCGACGGCGGCCTCGTCCGTGACGTCCAGGGCGGCGGGGACGACGTCGCCGCTCACGCCCTCGGCCCGGGCGTCGGCAGCGAGGGTCTCGAGGCGCTCGGCCCGGCGGCCGACCGCGTACACGCGCCAGCCGCGGCGGGCGAGCTCGAGGGCCGTGGCGCGGCCGATGCCGCTCGTGGCCCCCGTCACGACGGCGGCGCGGGCGGGGTTCTTCGCAGGTTCATGGGTGTGGCTCACGCCTCCGACCGTAGCCGAGCCGCGCCGTTCGGAGCACCGCCCGGATCACCTCCGCCAGGTCGAGCGACTGAAAGGGCGGGACGTCCCGGGCGTCGTCGCAGGCCCGGCCCGCCGCCCCGGTCATGGGAGGATGGCGGGCATGGCTGAGAACACGCAGGGCACAGACACGCCCATCGACGCATCGACCCCGTCCACCCCCGCCGCCGGCGCCGTGGCCGTGCCGGACAAGCCGGCCCTCGAGGGCCTCGAGGAGAAGCTGACCGCCCGCTGGGCCGACGAGCGCACCTACGCGTTCGACACGCAGACCACCCGCGAGCAGGTCTACTCGATCGACACTCCCCCGCCGACCGCCTCCGGCTCGCTGCACGTGGGCCACGTCTTCTCCTACACGCAGACCGACGTGCTCGCCCGCTACCAGCGCATGAACGGCAAGAACGTGTTCTACCCGATGGGCTGGGACGACAACGGCCTGCCCACCGAGCGCCGCGTGCAGAACTACTACGGCGTCCGCTGCGACCCCGCCAAGCCGTACGTGGAGGGCTACCGCCCGCCGGAGAAGCCGGCGAAGAACCAGCGCGACTGGGACGTGATCTCCCGCAAGAACTTCATCGAGCTCTGCGAGGAGCTCGCCGTCGAGGACGAGAAGGTCTTCGAGGACCTCTTCACCCGTCTCGGCCTGTCCGTCGACTGGGACATGACCTACCGGACCATCGACGACGTCTCCCGCGCCGTCTCCCAGCGCGCCTTCCTGGCCGGCATCGCCTCGGGCGACGCCTATCTGGCCGAGGCCCCCACCATGTGGGACGTGACCTTCCGCACCGCCGTGGCCCAGGCCGAGCTCGAGGACCGCGAGGTCCCCGGCGCCTACCACCGCTACGCCTTCACCGCTGCGGACGGCGAGCAGGTCTTCATCGAGACCACCCGCCCCGAGCTGCTGGCCTCCTGCTCCGGCCTGGTCGCCCACCCGGACGACGAGCGCTACCAGCACCTGTTCGGCACGACCGTCACCTCCCCGCTGTACGGCGTGGAGGTCGAGGTCTTCCCGCACCCGCTGGCCAAGCCGGACAAGGGCTCCGGCATCGCCATGGTCTGCACCTTCGGCGATCTCAACGACGTCACCTGGTGGCGCGAACTGCAGCTGCCGACCCGCACCCTGATCGGCCGTGACGGCCGCTTCGCCGCCGACACCCCCGAGTGGATCACCACGGACGCCGGCCGACAGGCCTATGCGGACACCGTGGCCGGCCGGACCGTCTTCTCCGCCAAGCAGGGTGTGGTGGACGCCCTCACCGCGGCCGGCCTGCTGGACGGGGAGCCGAAGAAGATCATGCACGCCGTGAACTTCTACGAGAAGGGCGACAAGCCGCTCGAGGTCGTCACCTCCCGCCAGTGGTACATCCGCAACGGCGGCCGCGACGCCGACCGCCGCGCGGAGCTGATCGAGCGTGGCCGCGAGATCTCCTGGCACCCGGAGCACATGCGCCACCGCTACGAGAACTGGGTCGAGGGCCTCAACGGCGACTGGCTCGTCTCCCGCCAGCGCTTCTTCGGGGTGCCGATCCCGGTCTGGTACCCGCTGGATGCGGAGGGTGAGCCCGACTATGAGAACCCGATCCTCCCGGCCGACGAGCAGCTGCCCGTGGACCCGGCCGCCGAGGCCGCCCCGGGCTACGCCGAGGACCAGCGCGACGTCCCCGGCGGCTTCACCGGCGACCCGGACGTCCTGGACACCTGGGCCACCTCCTCCCTGACCCCGCAGATCGTGGGCCGCTGGTCCCGTGACGAGGCGTTCTTCAACAACGTCTTCCCGTTCGATCTGCGCCCGCAGGGCCACGACATCATCCGCACCTGGCTGTTCTCCACCGTGGTGCGCGCCCACGCCCTCAACGGCTCCGTGCCGTGGACGGACACCGCGCTCTCCGGCTGGATCCTCGACCCGGACCGCAAGAAGATGTCCAAGTCCAAGGGCAACGTGGTGGTCCCGACCGACATCCTGGACCAGTTCGGCTCGGACGCCGTCCGCTACTGGGCCGCCTCGGCCCGCCTCGGCGCAGACACCGCCTACGAGGTGGCGCAGATGAAGATCGGCCGCCGCCTGGCCATCAAGCTGCTCAACGCCGCCAAGTTCGTGCTGAACCTGGGCGCCACGCAGGACGCCGTCATCCGCACGGCCGATGACGCCGCGGCCGTCACCAACCCGCTGGACGCCTCCCTGCTGGCGCGCCTGGCGGCCACCGTGGAGCAGGCGACCCGCGCGTTCGAGGCCTATGACTACGCACGGGCCCTCAACGTGACCGAGCAGTTCTTCTGGGCCTTCACGGACGACTACGTGGAGCTCGTGAAGGACCGTGCCTACGGCGGCCACGGCGAGGCCGAGCAGGCCTCTGTGGTGACCACGCTGGCCACCACCCTGGACGCCCTGCTGCGTCTGCTGGCCCCGTTCCAGCCGTTCGCCACCGAGGAGGTGTGGAGCTGGTGGCGCGCCGGCTCCGTGCACACCGCCGCGTGGCCGGGCGCCGCGGACGAGGTGGCGGCCTTGTCCTTCGCCGCCTCCGCCGGTGACGCCGAGGTCCTGCCCACCGTGGCGCAGGTCCTCGGCGGCGTCCGCAAGGCGAAGTCCGAGGCCAAGGTGAAGCAGCGGACCCAGGTGCGCTCCGCCGTGGTGACCGGGCCGGCCGAGTGGCTCGAGAAGCTGCGCGGCGGCCTGGCGGACCTCAAGGCGGCCGGCAACATCGCGGACCTGTCCCTCACGCGGGGCGATGCCGGCGAGTCCGCGCCCCTGACCGTCTCCGACGTGCAGCTGGCACCGGTCGAGGACGACTGATCCCCGCCGCACGTTCCCCGAAGGTGTCTCGGGAGCGCACGCGGCACGACGACGGCCCCGTCGCCCGTCACGGGCGGCGGGGCCGTCGTCACGCTCGTGCTGCGAACCCGAGTCTGCCCTCAGCGTGGGATGTTCGTGGCCCGGATCCGGTAGGGCACAGCACGCGTCGGACAGTCCGCCGCCGGATCGGAGTTCGTCGGGAGGCGGCCCTCCCGGGGGTGTCGTGGTGCACCTCCTGGTCGTGCTCTTGCCGCATGTCGCAGTGCGGTCACCGCGGCGGGGGTGGACACTGAGAGGATGAGACCCACACCCGATCCCGCCCCGGCCGGCCGCCGCGCCTCCGACGCCTCCGCCCGGCGGATGTCCGCCGCCCTCGCCGCCATGGGCGTGCTCCACTTCGTCCGACCCGAACCCTTCGACGGGCTGATCCCGCCGTTCCTGCCCGGCTCGGCCCGCGCGTGGACCCACGGCTCCGGCGTGGCCGAGCTGGCCGTGGCGGGTCTGCTGGCCGTCCCGCGCACCCGGCGCGCGGGCGGACGCGCCGCGCAGGCGCTCTTCCTCGGCGTGTGGCCCGGCAATGCGTGGATGGCCTGGCAGTGGCGACGCCGGCCCTGGCCGGCGCAACTGGTCTCCCTCGGGCGGCTGCCCCTGCAGGTCCCCCTGATCCGCGCGGCCGGCCGGGTGGCGCGCAGCTGACCCCCGCCGCCCCGCGCCCCCGACGACGCCGTCCCCACCCCT
>NZ_JASDCZ010000125.1:0-6354 GCF_030407635.1 Micrococcus sp. APC 4021 | reverse complement strand
CCGCCGACGCGTCCCGCGGCCTGCGCGGTGCCGCGCGCACCCTGACCGCGACCCGCCGCGACGTCGCCGCACGCCTGGCCGACTCCCGCGAGCGCGCCGACGTGCCCGTCGAGGCGCTGCTGAACTCGGCCTTCGTCGACGCCCACGCGGACGAGCGCCCCGCCGATCGCGGCGTGCCGCGCTGGCGGCTCGCCGGCCTGGTGGACGCCGTCCTCCCGCCGGCCCGTCCCGCGGACGACGACGCCGCGGCCGGTCTGCTGCTCGCCCTGCGCGAGCCGGTCCGCGAGGTGTTCGCCTCGGACTCGTTCGCCGCCCGCCCGTACGCCGACGCGCCCACCGTCCGCGCGCTCTTCGAGGACTTCCTCGCCCACCCGCGCCGGCACGACCCCGAGCGCTTCTGGCGCCTGCTCAACCTCGAGCTCTGGCTGCGCGAGGCGGTGGACGCGGACGCCGCCCCGGCCGGCCCCGCCGCCGCGGTCGACGAGGCCGGTAGCGCCCCGGCGCCGGCCAAGCCGGACCACGAGCCGAACCCGGGCAAGGAGCTCGACCTGGTCTCCGCCGAGGACGGCCGCCGCTACCGCCGCTTCCCGGTGCAGACCGGCCTGGTGGACCGGGACACGGACCTGCAGGCCTACCTGCGCGGCGAGATCGAGGACTTCTTCCGCGACCTGCCCGCGGACGCGATGCCGCAGGACGCCCCGTGGCACTTCTCCGTGTCCGAGAAGATCGTGGCCATCACCCAGGGCCGCTCCTACTACACCTGGGAGGTCCGCCCCTCCGTGGCCGCCCGCGCCCTCTCCCGCCTGGTCACCCGCACGCCCGCGGGCATCGGCCTGGGCGATCCCACCACCATGCAGCTGGCCATCCAGGAGGCCGGACTGCCGCGCATCGTGCTCTCCGCGGCCGCCGGCGCCGCCGGCAAGGTCGCCGGCAAGCGCGGTGTGTTCTACAACGTGGTGGGCGGCAACGTCCGCGCGATCGACGGGCCCACCACCTACTCCACGTTCCCGGCCAACGTCTCGGCCAAGCTGCCGCCGGCCGAGCCGGACCGGGTGGCCGCCGAGGTCTCGGCGATGATCCGGGCGGCGGACATCCCGGCCTGGGCGAAGGCCTCCTTCGCCGGCACCGTCGTGATGGACGCCAACGACATCGGCCGCAACGCCCTCGGCAAGGACACGGCCGCGTCGGCCGCCGCCCTCGAGGCCGCCTTCGCGGACAACCCGCTGGGCCAGGGTCGCGAGCGCACACCGCTGGCCGTCGTCGTGCGAATGGACTGAGCCGTGCTGCTCTCCGACCGCGACATCCGCGCCGAGCTCGACTCCGGGCGCGTGGGCCTGGACCCCCTCGACCCGGCGATGGTCCAGCCCGCGTCCGTGGACGTGCGCCTGGACCGGTACTTCCGGCTCTTCGACAACCACCGGTACGCGCACATCGACCCGCGCCAGAAGCAGGACGAGCTGACCCGGCTGGTGGAGGTGGACCCGGACGAGGCGTTCATCCTGCACCCGGGGGAGTTCGTGCTCGGCTCCACCTATGAGCAGGTCACCCTGCCGGACGACCTCGCCGCCCGCCTCGAAGGCAAGTCCTCGCTGGGCCGGCTGGGCCTGCTGACGCACTCGACCGCCGGGTTCATCGACCCCGGGTTCTCCGGGCACGTCACGCTCGAGCTGTCCAACGTGGCCACGCTGCCCATCACGCTGTGGCCGGGGATGAAGATCGGCCAGCTGTGCTTCTTCCGGCTCTCCTCGGCGGCCCAGTCGCCGTACGGCACCGGGGCCAACCAGAACCGGTACCAGGGTCAGCGCGGGCCCACGGCCTCCCGGGCGCACCGCGACTTCCACCTCACCCGCATCGAGCGATGACCGGCGCCGCGCTCCCGCCGGTCGCCTCCGCCGCCCCGCGTCGCCAGGTGGCCGCGTGGGCGCTGTGGGACTGGGGCTCGGCCGCGTTCAACGCGGTCATGGTCACCTTCGTGTTCGGCACCTACCTGGCCTCGGACGCGTTCGGGCCGGACGAGCGGGGCACGGCCTGGCTCTCGACGGCGATGGCGGTGGCCGGCGTCGTCATCGCGGTCACCGCGCCCGTGCTGGGCCGGCGCGCGGACGGCGCGGGCCGGCGCCGCCTCTGGCTGGGGGTGACCACCGGCGCCGTGATCGTGTGCACAGCGGCCTGCTTCTGGGTCACCCCGGAGGAGTCCTCGCTGCTGCTGGGCGTCACCCTGATCGCCCTGGGCACGGTGTTCTTCGAGTTCGCGGAGGTGCAGGTCAACGCGATCCTCGTGCACATCTCGACGCCGGCCACGATCGGCCGGATCTCGGGCATCGGCTGGGGTGCGGGCTATCTCGGTGGCATCCTGCTGCTGCTGATCGTGTTCGTGGGCTTCGTCTCGGGGGACGCGCACTGGTTCGGGATCACGGAGGACGAGGGGCTGAACATCCGGGTCGTGGCGCTGGTGGCCGCGGCGTGGTTCCTGGTGTTCGCGATCCCGGTGCTGGTGGCCGTGCCGGACCCGGCGCCCGCCCCGGCGGCGGACGGCGGGCCGCGCCGTGAGTCGGTGCTGGGCTCCTACCGCGAGCTCGGGGCCACGCTGGCCCGGATGTGGCGCGAGGACCGGAACACGCTGTGGTTCCTCGTGGCCTCGGCGGTGTTCCGCGACGGCGTGGGCGCGGTGTTCGTCTACGGCGCCATCCTGGGCACCACGGTCTACGGGCTGGCGGCCTCGGACGTGGTCCTGTTCGCGATCGCGGCCAACGTGGTGGCCGCCCTGGGCGCCTTCGTGGGCGGGCAGCTCGACGACGCAGTCGGCCCGCGCCGGGTGATCCTCGGTTCGCTGGCCGCCATGGTCCTCGTGGCCGGGGCGCTGTTCTTCGCCTCGGGCACCCTCGCGTTCTGGGTCGGCGGGCTGGCGCTGTGCCTGTTCGTGGGCCCGGTGCAGTCGGCCTCGCGCGCGTTCCTGGGCCGGCTCACCACGCCGCGGACGGCGGGCGAGGTGTTCGGGCTGTATGCCACCACGGGCCGCGCGGTCGGGTTCATCACGCCCGCGCTCGTGACGCTCGCGCTCGCCCTGCACCCGGACAACCGGGTGGTCATCCCCGTGATCGCCGTCGTGCTCGTGGCCGGTGGGCTGCTGTTCGCCCGGGTCACGGAGCCGATCACGCGGAGCGCGGAATCGGTCCGCTGACCCCGGGTGGGGCGCATCCCTCCGCTAGGCTGGACCGTACCCCTGCCCGTGCCTGACGAAGGGACCGCATGCTCGTCATCCTGACCGCGCTCTTCGTCGTCGCGCTCGCCGCCCCGGTGATCTTCCGGTGGACGGGACGTCAGGGGTTCTATCTGCTCGCCGCCGCCCCCGCGGCGGGCTTCGTCTGGCTGCTCACCCAGCTGCCGCACGTGTTCGCGCTGCAGGAGGCGCTCGACGCCGGCCGGCCGGTCCCGGCCTCGGCGGCGCACCTGGACCGCGCCGTGCCGTGGGTGCCGTACCTCGAGATCGAGCTCGCGTTCCGCATGGACGTGCTGGCCGCGTTCATGTCCCTGATCGTGCTGGGAGTCGGCGCGCTGGTCCTGGCCTACTGCGCCCGCTACTTCCGGGAGCACGAGCCGCGCAACGCGGTGTTCGGCGGGCAGCTGCTGGCGTTCGCCGGCGCGATGTTCGGGCTCGTCACCACGGACGACCTGATGGTGCTCTACACCTTCTGGGAGATCACGTCCGTCCTGTCCTTCCTGCTGATCGGCTACTCGGGCCACCGCATCTTCGCCCGCCGCTCCGCCATCACCGCCCTGATCGTCACCACGTTCGGCGGCCTGGCCATGCTCGCGGGCCTGATCATGCTGGCCCACTTCGCCGGGTCCTGGCGGATCTCCGGCGTGCTGGCCGCGGCCCCCGGCCTCCTCGCGGACGACGGCGGGCGCGTCCTGCTCGAGGTCGCCGTCGGCCTCGTGCTGATCGGCGCGCTGACCAAGTCCGCCCAGGCGCCGTTCCACTTCTGGCTGCCGGGCGCGATGGCCGCCCCGACCCCGGTCTCGGCCTACCTGCACGCGGCCGCGATGGTGAAGGCCGGCGTCTTCCTCGTGGCCCGCCTGGCCCCCGCCTTCCACGAGCTGGCCACGTGGCAGGTGCTCGTGCTCGGCCTGGGCCTGTGGACCCTCCTGCTGGGCGGCTGGCGGGCCCTGCGGCAGACCGACGTCAAGCTCGTGCTCGCCTACGGCACGGTCTCCCAGCTCGGCTTCCTCATGGTGGCCAACGGGCTGGGCGTCCGCGACGCGGCGCTGGCCGGCCTCGCGATGCTCCTGGCGCACGCCCTGTTCAAGGCCCCGCTGTTCATGGTGGTCGGCATCATCGACCACGAGGCCGGCACCCGTGACCTGCGCGAGCTCTCCGGCATCGGCCGCCGCCACCCCGTCCTCGCCGCCGTCGCCGTCCTGGCCGCCGCCTCCATGGCCGGCCTGCCCCCGTTCTTCGGGTTCGTGGCCAAGGAGGCGGTCCTGCAGAGCCTGACGGACCACGGCGCGGCCCACGGCGGTCTGCTCGCGTGGGCGCCCCTCGTGCTGATGGCCGTGGGGTCCGTGCTCACCGTGGCCTACACGTGGCGCTTCCTCTGGGGTGCCTTCGCCACCAAGCGCACCCCCGAGGGTGCCCCCGTGCCCGCCACCCGCTTCCACACGCGCGTGACCTTCCTCGAGCTGGCCCCCGCCGGGCTGCTGGCGCTCACCGGTCTGGTGCTCGCGGTCCTGCCCGGGCCCCTCGAGCACCTGCTGGCCGCCCACACGGCCACGATCCCGGCCCTGGACCCGGCCGCCTCTCCGGCGCACCTGGCCCTCTGGCACGGCTGGACGCCCATCCTCGCCCTCTCCGCGGGGGTCTGGGTGCTCGGCGCGCTGCTCGCCCTCGGCCGGCCGGGAGTCGAGGCGTTCCAGCGCCGCGTCGAGTTCCCGGTCGACGCCCTGCGCACGTACCGGAAGATCACCGGCGCCCTCGACGAGGTCGCCATCTGGGTCACGGGGCGCACCCAGACCGGCTCCCTGCGCCGCTACCTGGGCATCATCCTGGCCACCGCGTTCCTGCTGCCGGCCGCGTTCCTGCTCTTCCCCGTGGGGCGCAGCGAGCGCACGCTGGCCACCTCGTTCCTCTCCGCGGACGTCGCCTGGTTCCAGACCCCGGCGCAGCTGGTCGTGGTGCTGATGATCGCCGTCGCCACCGTGTTCGCCGTCCGCGCGCGCCGCCGCTTCAAGGCGATCATGCTGGTGTCCGTGACCGGCTACGGCGCCGCCGCCCTGTTCGCGATGCGCGGCGCCCCGGACCTCGCGATCACCCAGGTGCTCGTGGAGACCATCATCCTGGTCACCCTCATCCTGGGCCTGCGCGTGCTGCCGCCGGACTGGTACGACCGCCGCACCGGCTCGCGGCGGATCGCCCGTATGGCGGTCGCCGGCGGCTTCGCCCTGACCATGATGTGGATCGCCGCCACCGCGCTGGCCGCCCGCACGGCGGAGCGGATCTCGCTGCCCATGCCGGAACTCGCCTACACGGACGGCTACGGCACGAACGCCGTGAACGTCACCCTCGTGGACATCCGCGCGTGGGACACGTGGGGCGAGATCACGGTGCTGGCCGCCGCGGCCACCGGCGTGGCCTCCCTGATCTTCCTGCAGCACCGCGACGGGCGCACCCGCAGCATCGACGACGTCGCCCCCGGCTCCGTCGGCGACTTCGGCGCCGACTCCTCGCTCGGGGCCCGCGAGCTGTCCGTCGTGCGCAGCTTCGCTGTGGACGATCGCAAGGGCCAGTGGCTCGTGGCCGGCCACACGATGGCCCCCGAGCGGCGCTCGATCATCCTCGAGGTCGTCACCCGCTTCATGTTCCCGATCATGATGCTGCTCTCCGTCTACCTGCTGCTGGCCGGGCACAACACCCCCGGCGGCGGCTTCGCCGGCGGCCTGCTCGCAGGCCTGGCCCTCACGCTGCGCTTCCTCGCCGGCGGCCGGTACGAGCTGCAGGAGGCCTCCGTGATCCCGGCCGGGCCCATGATCGGCCTGGGCCTGGCGATCGCCACGCTCACCGGGATCGCCCCGCTCTTCTTCGGCGGGCAGATCCTGCAGTCCTATGTGGTGGAGTTCACCGACCTGCCGCTGTTCGGCGACGCCCTCAAGCTGGTCTCGGCCACGGCGTTCGACATCGGCGTGTACCTCGTGGTGGTCGGGCTCGTGATCGACGTGCTGCGCTCGCTCGGCGGTGAGGTGGACCGCCGGGGCGAGGAGGCCCGCCGCGCCCGCCTGCGCGCCGCGGCCCGCCGTCGTCATCCGCGCATGCCCACCCCGTCCACCCCCGACGCCCCGGAGGCCGCCCGATGATGACCG
>NZ_JASDCZ010000124.1:0-6458 GCF_030407635.1 Micrococcus sp. APC 4021 | reverse complement strand
CATCCTGCGGGAGAGGCCCACTCGTCTCATCTCAGCCCGTACCCCGTGGCAAGAACCTCATGACCCACAACAGCTAGGCTGGCGCACGTGATCGACGTCAAGGACCTCATCGAGCAGCCCGAGAAGTACCGCGTCTCCCAGGAGGCGCGCGGGGAGGACGCGTCCCTCGTGGACCGCGTGGTCGAGGCGGACGCGGCCCGCCGCTCGTCCATCGCGGGCTTCGAGCAGCTGCGCGCGGAGCAGAAGGCCTTCGGCAAGCGCGTCGCCCAGGCGAAGGGCGAGGAGAAGCAGGCCCTGCTGGCCGAGGTGAAGGACCTGGCCGCGCGCGTGAAGGAGGCCGAGTCGGCCGCCGGCGCGGCCGAGGCCCGCCTCGCGGAGCTGCAGCGCGCCTTCCCGAACCTGATCGTCGACGGCGTCCCGGCCGGCGGCGAGGACGACTTCGTGGTCCTCAAGGAGGTCGGCACCCCGCGCGACTTCGCCGCCGAGGGCTTCGAGCCGCGCGACCACCTCGAGCTCGGCGAGCTGCTCGGGGCGATCGACATGGAGCGCGGCGCGAAGGTGTCCGGCGCCCGGTTCAGCTTCCTCAAGGGCGTGGGCGCGCGTCTCGAGCTCGCCCTGATGCAGCTGGGCCTGGACCTGGCCCTGGAGAACGGCTTCGTGCCGGTCATCCCGCCCACCCTGGTGCGCCCGGAGACCATGCAGGGCACCGGCTTCGACGTCGAGCACGACGACGAGATCTACCGTCTGGAGCGCGACGACCTGTATCTCGTGGGCACCTCCGAGGTGGCCCTGGCCGGCTACCACGCGGACGAGATCATGGACGTGAGCGCCCCCGTCCGGTACGCGGGCTGGTCCACGTGCTACCGGCGTGAGGCGGGCTCGGCGGGCAAGGACACCCGCGGCATCATCCGCGTGCACCAGTTCAACAAGCTGGAGATGTTCATCTACGCCGCACAGGAGGACGCGGAGGCGGAGCACGAGCGCCTGCTGGCGTGGGAGGAGCGGATGCTGGGCGCCATCGAGGTGCCGTACCGCGTGATCGACATCGCCGCCGGCGACCTCGGCCTCTCCGCCGCCCGCAAGTTCGACTGCGAGGCCTGGGTCCCCACGCAGGGCACCTATCGCGAGCTGACGTCCACCTCGAACTGCACCACGTTCCAGGCCCGCCGTCTCAACATCCGCGAGCGGGTCCGCACGGAGGACGGTTCCAAGGGCGGCACCCGCATGGTGGCCACGCTCAACGGCACCCTGGCCACCACCCGCTGGATCGTGGCGATCCTGGAGAACCACCAGAACGCGGACGGCTCGGTCACCGTGCCCGCCGCGCTGCGTCCCTACCTCGGCGGGATGGAGCGCTTCGAGCTGGTCTGAACGGACGACGTCGTCCCCCGCGGCGCCGGTCGCCTCGCCTGCCCGCCCCGCGGCGCCCCTGCGGCGCCCCTGCGGTTCACCCGCGCGTCGCCGTCGTGTCCGGGCCGTGTGGTTGGGTGGAGGTCATGACGAAGAAGCTCGTGTGCCTGGACGTGGACGGAACGATCGTGGACCATGACGGCCATCTGCATGAGCCCGTGCGCGCGGCCGTGCGGGCCGTGCTGGACGCCGGGCACCACGTGGTCATCGCGACGGGCCGCTCCCGCGCGGCCACCCTGCCCGTGGCCCGCTCCCTGGGGATCGGCGCCGGCTTCATGGTGTGCTCCAACGGCGGCGTCACGCTGCGCCTGGACCCCGAGCTGGAGGAGGGCTACGAGGTCACGGACCTGCGCACCTTCGACCCGCGCTCGGTCCTGACCCAGCTGCGCCACCGCCTGCCCAGCGCCAAGTACGCGCTCGAGCTGCCGGACGGCACCTTCCGCTCCACCGAGCGGTTCCAGGACATGTCCTTCGGCGTGGCCGCGGAGGGCGTCACGTTCGAGGAGCTCATGGACACCACGGCCGTGCGCCTCGTGGTGTTCTCCACGGACTCCTCCGCCGAGGAGTTCGGTCGCGCGGTGGAGGGCATCGGCCTGTCCGGCGTGACCTACTCCGTGGGCTGGACGGCGTGGCTCGACGTCGCCGCGGCGGGCGTGACCAAGGCCTCCGGGCTCGAGGCGCTGCGCACCGTGCTGAAGGTGGCCCCCGAGGACACCGTGGCCGTGGGCGACGGCCGCAACGACATCGAGATGCTGCGCTGGGCCGGCCGCGGCGTGGCCATGGGCCAGGCCGTGGAGGAGGTCGTGGCCGCCGCGGACGAGGTCACCGGGCACGTGGACGAGCACGGGCTCGCCACGGTGCTGCGCTCGCTCCTCGAGGAGCCGGCCGCGGCCTGAGCGGCGCGACCGGCCCGGGCCGCCGGGTCAGCCCCCCGCCAGCGTGAGCAGCCGCGCGGCGGCGGGGCGGCAGGCGTGCTCCTCGTTCCAGTAGGAGCGCTGCACCGCCTGCGAGACGGCCTGCGCCGTGATCCCGAGCGCGGCGGCCGCCGGCTTCTGCTGGCCGCGCACCCCGGGCACCAGCAGGTCCAGCACCGCCCACTCGGCGTCGGTCCGGGACCACACGAGCTGCCCGACGAGTCGCAGCACGGCCTCGGCCTCGGCGGCCGCCTCCTCGTCCCGGCCGCGCACGGCCAACGGGATCCGCGCGGTGGACACGGCCGCCGCCTCCACGGCCCGCCGCGCCGCCGCGAGACCGGGCCCGCCGGCGTCGTGCAGGTCCCCGGAGGCGGGCGCGCCCGCCGCACCGTCCGCGTGCGTCACCGTCCCGACGCCGACCCCCACGTTCCAGCGGCGCTGCCGCAGGGCGCGCAGCGCCACGTCCACGGCGACGCGCGGGTCCTCGACGGCGCCGATCAGCTCGTCGCCCACGGCGCGCTGGAACGGGAGCACGACGGCGTCGCCGAGCCCCGGCACGTCCTGGAGGGCGCGCAGGAACGTGTCCACGCGGTCGCCGGCGTCGAGGGTGTCCCGCTGGTTGATGGTGAGCACGAACATGGTCGTCGATTCTGCCAGCCCGCAGACGACGCCGGCCGCCCACCCCGAGGGGTGAGCGGCCGGCGTCGCGCGCGTGGGCGGTGCGGGGATCAGCGGCCCTGGGGCTCGTCCGTCGCCTCGCCCTCCTCGGTGGCCGGCTGCGCCTCCTCGGTGTCCACCGCGCGGCCCTGGGGCTCGTCGGTCGGGGACTCCTCGCCCTCGGCGTTGAAGCGCTGGATGGAGGCCTCGAGCTCGGCCTCGGCCGCCGCGCGGCCCTCCCAGCCCTCGGCCTTGACCCACTTGCCCGGCTCCAGGTCCTTGTAGCGGGTGAAGAAGTGCTCGATCTCCTGCTTGAGGGACTCCTCCACGTGCTCGAGCTCGGTGATGTGGTCGTAGCGCTTGTCCGCCGGGACGCACAGCAGCTTGGCGTCGCCGCCGCCGTCGTCGGTCATGTTGAACACGCCGACCGGTCGGGCCTCGACGACGCAGCCCGGCACCAGGTCGAAGCCCGGCAGGTACACGAGGGCGTCCAGCGGGTCGCCGTCCTCGCCGAGGGTGTTCTCGAAGTAGCCGTAGTGCGTGGGGTACTGCATGGAGGTGAAGAGCACGCGGTCCAGGCGCAGGCGGCCGGTCTCGTGGTCGAACTCGTACTTCACGCGGGAGCCCGCGGGGATCTCGATGGTGACGTCGTGCGCCATGACTCTCCTTCGCACAGAGGGTGGGGTGTCCGGGCGGCGCGGCGCCGCCCGGCGGTGCTGCCGTCAGCCTACCGGGGGCGTCCGTCATGATGGACGCATGGGACAGGTGGACACGGGGCGCGCTGGGCGTCGGGATCGACGCACGGAACGCCTCCGGAGCCGCCCGCTCCCCGCCGTCCTCCTGGCCGCGCTCGCGGCCGTCCTGGTCGCCTGCGGGCCCGTGACCGCACCGCCGGCCCCGTCGAGCGCGCCCGCCTCGTCGACGACCGCCGGGCCGACGTCGTCGTCCCCGTCCGCCGGCCCCACCGCGGCCGAGGTGGCGGCCGCCGTCGAGCCGGGGCTGGAGACGTCCCCGGGCACGGTCTCCGCCGAGTTCCGCGACCTGGCCACCGGTGAGGTGCTGTACGCGCGGGACGCGGACGAGCCCGTGGCCCCCGCGTCCTCGCTCAAGGTGCTCGCCGCCGCGGCCATCGTCTCCGCCCTGGGTCCTGAGACGACCCTGCAGACCACCGTGGTGGCCCAGCCCACCGCGGACGGCGCGGCCACCGAGCTGGTGCTCGTGGGTGGCGGCGACGTGCTGCTGGGCACGGGCGCCTCGGACTCGAAGCACGTCTCCGGCTGCGCGGGCCTGCGCACCCTCGCGGAGCGGACCGTGGCCGGGCTGGTCGAGGACGGCGTCACCGGGCAGGTGGTGGTCAGCACGGACCTGCGGCTCTTCACGGACCGGACGGCCCTGAACCCGCGCTGGACGTCGGACATCCCGGAGAGCGGCAACATCGCGCCGGTGCAGCCGTTGGCCACCTACGGCGGCCGTGAGGTCCCCGGCACCGGGCAGGACCGCATCGAGGCCCCGGCGCAGTTCGCCGCGCTCACCTTCCAGGCCGCGCTCGACGACGCGGTGGCCGCCTCCGGCGCCGACCTCGAGGTGGGTCTGCGGGACACGATCCCGGCCACCGAGGTGCCGCGCGCCACGGTCCTCGCCGCCGCCCCCGTCGCGGCCGTGGAGTCCGCGCCCATGGGGGAGCAGGTCGCGTATCTGCTGGCCCACTCGGAGAACCAGGTGGTCGAGGTCCTGGCCCACACGGCCGCGCCCGCCGCCGGCCTGCCCGCCACCCACGAGGGCGCCACGCGGCTGCTGACGGCCACCGCCGAGGACCTCGGCGTGGACACCGCCGGGATGGCGCTCGTGGACTCCTCGGGCCTGTCCCCGGACAACCGCGTCAGTGCGGGCCAGCTGGCCGGCGTCGTGGCCGGGGTGGCCCGCACGCCCGCCCTGGGCACCGTGCTGGAGGGCCTGCCGCGGCCCGGCGAGGACTCCACCCTGGGCGACCGGTTCCCGGATGCCCCCGCGCGGCAGGCCGTGGCCGCGAAGACCGGCACGCTCGACCAGACGGTCTCCCTCACCGGCACCGTCACCACGACGTCCGGGCGGGTCCTCGCGTTCAGCATCATCTGCTCGGATCTGCAGTGGAAGTTGGAGCCCGCGCGCGCGGCGGTCGATGAGGCCGTCAGCGCCGTCGCCGGGCTCTGATCCGAGGTCCGGGCCCTGTGATCTGATGGAGCCCATGAGCGACCACCACGCGACCGACCGCCCCCGCGCCGCGGACGCCGAGCCGGGCGCCCCCGCCGAGCCGGGCCCCGCCGTCGCCCACCCGGTGGACTGGGCCTTCGCAGCACGGACCGCCCGGTCCCTCGCCGCCGCCGGGCCCCGGTTCACGCCGCGCGAGGCGACGCGCGAGGCAGAAGGCCTGCGCGCCGCCGCGGAGGCCGCCGTGCCGCACGTCCACCGCCTGACCGGGCTCGAGGCGGCACGGGACCTGCGCGACTCGCAGGTGCTCGTGGTGGACCGCCCCACCTGGTCGCGCGCCGCCACCCAGTCCTTCGCCACGCTGCTGGACCCCACGTTCACGCATCTGCGGGACACCCGGCCCCGCGAGCACGCCGCTGCCACCACCCGCGTCACCCGGCATGCCACCGCCCTGGAGATGGGCGGGATCCTCGCCTGGATGTCCGGGAGGATCCTCGGCCAGTACGACCCGTTCATCGCGCTGCCCGGCCCCGGGGGGACGGCGGGCGGCCCCGCCGGCGGACGCCTGCTGCTCGTGGCCCCGAACGTCGCGCAGGTGCGCGCGGAGATCAACGTGGACCCGGCGGACTTCCGCCTCTGGGTGTGCCTGCACGAGCAGACCCACCGCGTGCAGTTCGCGGCCGCGCCCTGGCTGCGCGAGCACCTGCGGGCCGAGATCACGGCGCTCACCGTCGGCCTGTTCGACAAGGCCGAGTCCCTGCCCGAGCGCCTGCGCACCGCGCTCGCGGCGGCGAACCCGCTGGGTCGGGAGGCCGACGCCGGCCGGATCGGGACGCGGGACGGACACGACGCGCAGGACGCGGCCGCGGCCCGCCCCGCGCCGGGCCTGCTCGGGGCGATCCAGGACGAGGAGGACCGGGAACGCCTGTCCCGGCTGACGGCCGTGATGTCCCTGCTCGAGGGGCACGCGAACGTGGTGATGGACGGCGTCGACTCCTCCGTCGTGTCCTCCGTCAAGACCATCCGCCGCCGCTTCGACGAGCGCGGCGACCGCCGCTCGCCCCTGGACCGCATGCTCCGCCGCCTGCTGGGGATGGACGCCAAGATGGCCCAGTACCGCGACGGCCAGAGGTTCGTGGCCGCCGCCGTGGCCGAGCTCGGCATGACCGGGTTCAACGTGGTCTGGGACGCCCCCGAGCTGCTGCCGAGCGAGGCCGAGCTCCACGCCCCCGCGGCGTGGGTGGCGCGCATCCGTGCCCAGGCCTGAGGTGCGGGTCCTCGAACCAGGTC
>NZ_JASDCZ010000123.1:0-6526 GCF_030407635.1 Micrococcus sp. APC 4021 | reverse complement strand
GGCGGTGGGGGCGCCGAGTGACGTCCATGCGTGGGCCGCCCTGGGCTGGTACGCGCTCACCGGTCGGGCGCCGGGCGCCGCCGGGCATCGGGCGCCGCTGCCCGTCCTGGTCCCCGAAGCGTCCCCCGAGCTCGCGCTGCTGCTCGATGCGGCGCTCTCCCCGGACCCGGCGGCGCGGCCGAGCGCGGAGGAGGCCGCCGCAGCCGTATACGCGACGGCCCGGCCCGAGCCGGTCCCGCTGGGAGAGGCCGCCCCCGCCGAGGTGGCGCACCTGCTGCCCACGGTGCTGCCGGGCTCCGGGCCCACGCGGCGACGCCGGGGACGACGCGCGGCTCCGAGACGGCGCGCGCTCGCGCGCCGACGGGGGGCGGCGCCACGCCGGGGCGTCCTCGTGGCCGCCGGGCTGGCCACCGCGCTGGCCGTCGGCGGCGGCACCGCCGGGCTGTGGTGGCCGGCGTCCCTGGGCGACGCGACGGAGGGGGCGCCGGAGCCGGCGGGCGCGGTGCCGGCCGGCACCTCGGTGGACGCGGCGCGCCCGGCGGACGGGACGCCGGAGAGCGGGACGCCGGCGAGGGTGCCGGACGCGGGTGCCCCCGGCGAAGACGCCGCCGGGGAGGACGCCGTCGACGTGGGCGAGGCGCTGGCCGCGGTCGGCCACGCCCGGACTGCCGCGCTCATCGACCCGGAGCCTGCGCGACTGGACGCCTACGCCGTGCCCGGGGGACCGGCGTGGGAGAACGACCGGGATCTGCTGCGCCGGCTGACGGACGAGGGGTTCGCCTTCTCCGGCCTCGAGGTGACGGTGGAGCAGGCCGGACCCGCCCGGCGGGCCGGGGACGACGCGCTGCGTGTCGACGCCGTGCTCCGGACGTCGGCCCACACCGTGCTGGACCGCGCGGGACGCGTGGCGGCGCATCGGGAGGCGACGGCCGAGGAGGTCGTGCTGGTCCTGCGCAGCGGCCACGGAGAGGGCCCCGAGGGGCGGGACAGCGGCGCGGCGGGTCGGACGTGGCGGGTCGAGACCGTCGATCCGCGCTGACCCCGGGCCCGGATCCAGCGCCGGAGGCCGGCGGTCCAGACGGGGGGACGCCGCGGGCCCCGGGGAGAAGCTCCCCGGGGCCCGCGGCGTGGTGCGGCGTCAGCCGCCTGGGCTGATCACTGCCAGAGGACGGCGACCAGGATGTTCACCAGGCCCAGACCGCCCACCGCGTGGGCCAGGCCCGTGGGCACGACCTCCCCGCGGTTGGACTTGCGGCGGCCGATCAGGGCGGCCACGAAGACGATGACGCCGATCAGGAACTTGACGCCCAGCTTCATGTGGTTCGGCTCCCCGCTCATGGCGAGGCCGAAAAGCACCACGCCGGAGACGATCATGCCCACGGAGCCCCACCACTGCGAGGTGGTGACGGTCGGGTTGCGGAAGTGCGCGAACCAACCGCCCACGATCGCTGCGGCGGACACGATGTGCACGGCCACCAGGATGCTGTGCAGGATATCCACAGTCCTTCTCCCTTTCCGTCAGAGACCCAGCTCGTTGGCGAACTCGCCGCCCTCGAGACGCTGACGCAGCGTCGTCAGGAAGCGGCCCGCGTCGGCCCCGTCCACCAGGCGGTGGTCGTAGGTCAGGGACAGGTACATCATGTGGCGGATGGCGATCGAGTCGTTGCCGTCCGCGTCGGTCACCACCATGGGGCGCTTGACGATCGCACCGATGCCCAGGATCGCGACCTGCGGCTGGTTGATGATCGGCGTGTCGAACAGCGCGCCCACGGAGCCGATGTTCGTGATCGAGAACGTGCCGCCCGAGAGCTCGTCCGGCGAGATCTTGTTCGTGCGGGTGCGCTCGGCCACGTCGGCGATCTTCTGGGCGAGGCCCGTCAGGTTCAGGGAGCCGGCGTCCTTGATGACGGGCACCAGCAGCCCCTTCTCCGTGTCCACGGCGATCGCGATGTCCTCGGACGCGTGGTACGTGATCTCCTTGTTGTCCTCGGAGAACGACGCGTTCAGCTTGGGGTGCTGCTTGAGGGCCTCGGCGACCGCCTTGGTGATGAACGGCAGGTACGTCAGGTTCACGCCGGCCTGCTGCTGGAAGGAGGCCTTGGCCTTCTTGCGCAGCTGCACGATGCGGGTGACGTCCACCTCGTGCACCTGGGTCAGCTGGGCGGACAGGTCGAGGGACTCGCGCATGCGCTGGGCGATGACCTGGCGGATGCGCGGCGCCTTCTCCACCTCGCCGCGGACCGAGGGGTCCACGGAGGAGCTCGCGGCCGGGGCGGACGCAGCGGCCGGGGCGGACGACGGGGCGGCAGCCTCGGAGGCCTGCTCGGCCGGAGCCTCGGACCCGCCCGCGGCGGCCTGCGAGGCCAGCGCGGCGGCGAGCACGTCCTGCTTGCGGATGCGGCCGCCGACGCCCGTGCCGCGAACCGTGGACAGGTCCACGTTGTTCTGGTGGGCCAGGCGGCGCACCAGCGGGGTCACGTAGCCCTGGCCGGGCTCGGTGGCGGAGGGCGCCTCGGCGGACTCGGCCTGCGCGGAGTCGCGCTCAGCGGACTCGCGCCGGGAGGCCTCCTCGGACGGAGACGCCTCCGGCGTCTTCTCCGACTTCTCGGCGCCGGCGGCCTCGGCGGCCTCCTCGGTCTCCTCGGGGGCCTCGGCCTCGGTCGCCTTGTCCTCGATCTCCTCGGCGGACGCCTCGTCCTGACCGGAGGAGCCCTCCGACGGGGCGGAGCCGCCGCCGGCGGAGCCGGAGCCGACGAGTGCGAGGACGGCGCCCACCTCGACGGTGTCGTCCTCCTCCGCACGGATCTCCAGGAGGGTGCCCGCCACGGGGGAGGGGATCTCGGTGTCGACCTTGTCGGTGGAGACCTCGAGCAGCGGCTCGTCGACCTCGACCTCGTCGCCGACGGACTTCAGCCAGCGGGTCACGGTGCCCTCGGTCACGGACTCGCCCAGCGCGGGCAGGGTGACCTCGGAGGCCTCGCCGCCGGCCGACGGGGCCCCGTCCGAGCCCTGGTCGGTGGAGGCGCGCTCCTCCGGAGCCGGCTCGCCTGCGGGCTCCTGCTGGGCGTCGTCCTGCTGCGCCTCCTCGACGGCGGGCTCCTCGGCCGCGGCGTCGTCCTCCGACGCGTCGGCGGAGCCGCTGCCGGAGCCGTCGCCGATCGTGGCCAGCGGGGCGCCGACCTCGACCGTGTCGTCCTCCTCGACCAGGATCTCCTCGAGCACGCCGGCCACGGGGGACGGGATCTCGGTGTCGACCTTGTCGGTGGAGACCTCCACCAGGGGCTCGTCGACGGCGACCTCGTCGCCGACGGCCTTGAGCCAGCGGGTCACGGTGCCCTCGGTGACGGATTCGCCCAGGGCGGGCAGGTTCACGGTTTCAGACATGGTTCCGATGCTCCTCATGAGGGGTGGGCGCCGGGGGCGCCCACCCGGGGTTGCGAGGTGGGCCCGACGCACGGGCCCGGGATGGTCAGTGCGGTGGGTCAGCTGTGCAGCGGGTGGCCGAACAGGGCCATGGCGGCCTCGCCCAGGGCCTCGTTCTGCGTGGGGTGCGCGTGCACGAACTGGGCGACGTCCTCGGGGTAGGCCTCCCAGTTCACGATGAGCTGCGCCTCGCCGATCTGCTCGCCGATGCGCTTGCCGATGCCGTGCACGCCCACGATCGGGCCGTTCTTCTGGCGGATCATCTTGATGATGCCGCCGGTGCCGAGGATCGAGGACTTGCCGTTGCCGGCCAGGTTGTACTCGGCGACCTCGACGTTGTCCTTGCCGAACTTCTCCTCCGCCTTGGGCTGGGTGTAGCCCACGGACATGATCTCCGGCTCGGTGAAGGTGACCTTCGGGATGTTGATGTCCTCGACGACCATCGGCTTGTTGCCGGCGATCTCCTCGGCCACGAAGATGCCCTGCTGGAAGCCGCGGTGCGCCAGCTGCAGACCGGGAACGATGTCGCCCACGGCGTAGATGCTGCCGACGCCGGTGTGCAGACGCTCGTCGGTGAGGACGAAGCCGCGGTCCATCTTGACGCCCTGCTCCTCGTAGCCGAGGCCCTCGGTGTTCGGGCCGCGGCCGACGGCGACGAGGCAGACCTCGGCCTCGAACTCCTTGCCGTCCGCGAGGGTCACCTTGACGCCCGAGTCGGTCTCCTCGACCTTGTCGAAGAACGTGCCCAGGTTGGTCTTGATGCCCTTCTTCTTGAACTCGCGCTCGAGGACCTTGATGATCGCCGGGTCCTCGTTGGGGACCAGGGTCTTCAGGCCCTCGATGATGGTGACGTCGACGCCGAAGGAGTTCCACAGGGACGCGAACTCGGAGCCGATGACACCGCCGCCGAGCACGATGGCCGACTTCGGGGTGTAGTCCAGCTCGAGGGCCTCCGTGGAGGTCATGATCTTCTTGGAGATGGGCAGGCCCATGGTCTTGGCCACGGAGCCGGAGGCCAGCACGATGTTCTCCGCCGTGTAACGGGTGCCGTCGACCTCGACCTCGTTCTTCGAGACGAGCTTGCCCTCGCCCTCGATGACCTGGACCTTGCGCATCTTCAGCAGGCCGGCCAGACCCTTGTGCTTGCCGGCGACGATGCCGTCCTTGTAGTCGCGCACCTTCGCCATGTCCACGGACTCGAGGGTCGCGTTGATACCGAACTTGGCGGCGTTGCGGGTCTCGTCGGCCACCTCGGCGGCGTGCAGGTAGGCCTTCGTGGGGATGCAGCCCCAGTGCAGGCAGGTGCCGCCGACCTTGGACTTCTCCACGAGGGCGACGGACTTGCCGTACTGCACGGAACGCAGGGCTGCGGCGTACCCGGCGGAGCCACCGCCGAGGACGAGGACGTCGAATTCCTGAGCGGTTGCCTTGTCGGCCACGGTGTTGCTCCTTGGTGCTGGGATCGGTGGATCGTGGTGGTGGTGCGTCACCGTCATCCCCGGCCGTCGGCGGCGGGCCGCGCGGCCGGGGGACGCGGTGGACATCGGGACCAACCTTACCGGGCACGCCCCTCGATGAGACCCACCAGGGTCCGCACCATCACGCCGGTGGCATCCTGCGGGGTGTAGCCGTACGCGGCCGACTCGTTGAAGGAGGGGCCGGCGATGTCGAGGTGGGCCCAGGGGGTCCGTGCGGCGTCGTCGTCCTGCGGCCGTCCGGCGTCGACGAATTCGCGCAGGAAGGTGGCGGCGGTCATCATGCCGCCGAAGCGGTCGCCCATGTTGGAGATGTCCGCGACGCGCGAATTGAGCGAGGCGCGCAGCTGCTCCGGCAGGGGCATGCCCCACGCGAGCTCCCCGGCGGCGTCGGCCGCGGCGACGACCTCGTCGCGCAGCGCGTCGTCACCCATGACGCCGGTGTGGCGCACGCCGAGGGCGACCAGCTGGGCACCGGTGAGGGTGGCCACGTCGAGCACCGCGTCGGGTCGCTCGTCGGTGGCCGCCACGAGGGCGTCGGCCATGACGACGCGGCCCTCGGCGTCCGTGTTCATGACCTCCACGGTCTTGCCGCCGTACATCGTGATGACGTCGGACGGGCGGATGGCGGTGCCCGAGGGCATGTTCTCGGCCAGCGCCAGCCAGCCGGTCACCTTCACAGGGACGTCCAGGGCCGCGGCGGCGCGCACGACGGCGAAGACGGTGGCGGCGCCGGCCATGTCCGACTTCATCGTCATCATCGAGGCGGCGGGCTTCAGCGAGATGCCGCCCGTGTCGAAGGTGATGCCCTTGCCCACCAGCGCGATGTGCGCGGCGGCGTCGGCCGGCGCGTGCTCGATGCGCACGAGCCGCGGCGGGCGGGAGGAGCCCTGGCCGATCGCGAGGATGCCGCCGAAGCCCTCGGCGCGCAGGCGGTCCTCGTCCCACACGTCCACGCTCACGGACGAGTCCGCGAGGTCCTCCGCGACGGCGTCCGCGAACGTGGCCGGGTAGAGGTGCGAGGGGGCCGTGTTCACCAGGTCGCGCACGGCGCAGACCGCGTCGCCCACGACGGCGGCCCGGCGCAGCACGGGGTCGGCGTCCGCGGCGGCGAGCGGGGTGACGACCTCGAGCTCGCGGACGGGACGGGACGAGTCCGCCTCGGCGCGGGCGCGCTCGGACTTCTGGGCGGTGAAGGCGTACGCACCCAGGACGGCGCCCTCGGCGACGGCGGCCAGTCGGGCCGGGGTGTCGGCCGGCAGGGCCAGGGCCACGGCGTCGGTGCCGGCCAGGGAGCGCACGGCAGCCCCAGCGGCGCGGCGCAGGGACTCGTCCGAGGCCTCGCCGTCGTCGTCCAGACCGCCGACGCCGGCCAGGACCAGCAGCGGCACCGGCACGCCGCCCAGCCCCGGGAGGCGGTGGACCTCGTCCTCGGCGCCCCGCACGCCCAGCAGCTCGAACGAGGCCTCGAGGGCGGTGGCCGCCTCGGCCGGCAGCGCGTCCGTCAGGAGCACGGGGCCGTCCGGACCGGTGCCCACCCCCACCACGAGGGCGGAGGCGGTCAGGTCCTCCAGGGCGCGGGCGGTCAGGGTCGGGCGGTCCAGGGTGATCACGGACGGGCCTCTCTT
>NZ_JASDCZ010000122.1:0-6557 GCF_030407635.1 Micrococcus sp. APC 4021 | reverse complement strand
CCCCCATGGCCACCGTCTTCAGCAGGATCATCGCCGGCGAGCTGCCCGCCCGCTTCGTGTGGCAGGACCAGACGTGCGTCGCGTTCCTGTCCGCCGCGCCGCTCCAGCCGGGGCACGCGCTCGTGGTGCCCCGTGCGGAGGTGGACGAATGGGTGGAGGTCGACCCGGCGCTGGTCACGCACCTGACGACGGTCGCCCAGCAGATCGGCAAGGCGCAGGTGGCGGCGTTCTCCGCCCGCCGGGCGGGGCTCATGATCGCCGGCTATGAGATCCCGCACCTGCACGTGCACGTGTGGCCCTCCACCTCGCTCGCCGACTTCGACCTGGCCCGCGTGGACAACGCCCCCGATCCGGCGGACCTGGACGACGCCGCCGCCCGCCTCCGCGCGGCCCTGCGGGACCTGGGCCACGGCGAGGTCGTCCCGCAGGACTGACGGCCCGCGCCGCCCGGGCCCGGCTCAGGCGCGCGTGGCCCGGGCGAGCGCCTGACGCACCCGCTTCTCGGAGACCGAGACCGCCGTACCCAGCTCCTGGGCGAAGAAGGAGACGCGCAGCTCCTCGATGAGCCAGCGCACCCGCTCCAGCTCCGCGGGCACGGGCGTGCCCGCGAACCGGGCGCGATGGGCCGCGACGGCGGCGTCGAACTCGTCCTCGAGCCCCTGCACCACCGCCATGTGCTGCCCGTCGCGCTGCAGGTGGCCCCCGGCGTCCAGCCGGTCCAGGCGCGTCAGCATACCCTGCAGGTAGCGCGGCAGGTGCTGCAGCCGCTCCCATCCCGTGGCGGCCACGAAGCCGGGGAACACGAGCTGCTCGAGGTGTGCCTTCACGTCCGACAGCGCCGGCGCGAGGGCGAGCGAGACCGAGCCCTTGAGCCGGCGTCGCACCTGCGCGGCCCGGGAGAGCACCTGCTCCACCAGGGACGTGACGGCGAAGACCGTGTCGATCAGGTCGGCCCGCACCCGGTCGAACAGGGCGCGGAACGCGGCCTCGTCGAACGGCAGCTCGTCCCCGACGAGACGGTCCACGGCGGCCTGCGTGCAGTCCGCGACGAGGGAGTCCACCGAGCCGTGCGGGTTCTGGGTGAAGGTGAGCTTCTCCCTGTTGTCCAGGTGGTCCAGCACGTAGCGCTGTGGGCTGGGCAGGGTGGCCAGCAGCAGCCGGATCACCCCGGCCCGGTGCCAGGCCGCCTGGTCCTCCGCGGACCGGGCCACGGTCAGGCCGGCCGCGGGGCCGCCGTCGGGCGTGGTCTCGGGCACCAGGCTCGGGTAGCCCGTGATGGCGGGGCCGCGCGCCCCGGCCGCGGTGGAGACGGTCTTCGGCACCGTGCCGATGCTCCACGAGGTCAACCCGTGCCGCTCCTCGAAGGCCGGCGTCGCGTCGGACCGCCCGGGGCCCTCCGGGCGACGGCGTCCCTCGGCCCCGGCCCGCGCGTCGGTCTGGGCCCGGCCGCCGCGGCCCGTACCGCGCGGCCCCGGCCGGGCCGAGGCGGGGTCGTCGGTGCCGGCGAGCCGGGCGGCGATCGCGGAGCGGTTGGCCTGCGCGAGCCGGGCCTGCAGCGCGGGCAGGTCCTGGCCGGCGCCCATCACGGCGCCGCGGGCGTCCACGACGCGGTAGTCCATCCGCAGGTGCAGGGGCACCGCGTCCAGGGCCCACAGTCCGGGCTCCACCACCACGCCGCGCACCCGGCGCACGGCCGCGGACAGCGCGTCCGGCAGCTCGTCCCGCAGCGGGTCGGCGTGGGCCTCGAGGTCCGCGACGAGCTGCTGGGCCACGTCCGGGGCGGGCACGAGGTTCTTGCGCACGGCCTTGGGCAACGCCTTGATGAGGGCGGTGACGAGCTCGACCCGCAGGCCGGGGACCAGCCACGCGAAGGGGCCGGGGGAGACCTGGTTGAGCAGCAGGATCGGCACGGCCACGGTCACGCCGTCGGTGCCGGCCGCGCCGGTCGGGTCGAACGTGTACTCGAGGTCGAGCTCCACGTCGCCGCCGGGCATCGGATACGTGAACGTGGTGGGGAACGCGTCGGTGTCCAGGTCCTCGGCGTCGGCGGTGAGCAGGGCGGCGACGTCGAGGTCCAGCAGGTCCGGCTGATCCTGGCGCGCCTTCTTCCACCACGCGTCGAAGTGCCGCTCGGAGACGACGTTTCCCGGGATCCGCGCGTCGTAGAAGGCGAACAGGTCCTCGTCCCCGATCCGCAGGTCGCGGCGGCGCAGGCGCGTCTCGAGGGCGTCGACCTCCTCGAGCGCAGCCCGGTTGCGGGCGAAGAACCGGTGACGCGTGCGCCAGTCGCCCTCCACGAGGGCGTGCCGGATGAACAGCTCGCGGGAGAGCTCCGGGTCGATCCGGCCGTACCGGACCGAGCGGTCCGGGATCAGGGTGACGCCGAACAGCGTCACCTTCTCGCGCGCGACGACGGAACCCGCCCGCCGCGACCAGTGCGGCTCGTTGTAGGTCCGCTTGACGAGGTGGCCGGCGACCTCCTCGGCCCACTCCGGCTCGATCCGGGCCACCGTGCGCGCCCACAGCCGGGAGGTCTCCACGAGCTCGGCGGCCATGACGAACGGGTGGCGCTTCTTGAACAGGGCGGAGCCGGGGAACACGGCGAAGCGGGTGCCGCGGGCGCCCACGTACTCGCGACGGCGCTCGTCGTAGGCGCCGATCTGCGAGAGCAGGCCGGTGAGCAGGGACTTGTGCACGGCCTCGTGCCGGCCGACCGGGTCCACGGGTCCGGCCTCGACGGTGAGGCCCACGTCCTTGGCGAGCTGGCGCAGCTGGCGCACCAGGTCCTGCCACTCCTGCACGCGCAGCCAGTTGATGTGCTCACGGCGGCACAGCTTGCGGAACTGGGAGCCGGAGAGCTCCTTCTGCCGCTCGTGCAGGTAGGCCCAGAGGTTCAGGATCGCGGAGAAGTCCGAGTTCTCGTCCGCGAACCGGCGGTGCAGCTCGTCCGCGGCCTCGCGCTGCTCCGTGGGGCGCTCGCGGGGGTCCTGGATGGTCAGGGCCGCGGCGATCACCATGACCTCCCGGACGCAGCCGCGTTCACCGGCCTCGAGGATCATGCGGCCCAGCCGCGGGTCAACGGGCAGACGGGCCAGGCGGCGTCCGACCCGGGTGATGGTGCCGGCGCGGGCGCCGCCGGCCTCGAGCGCGCCGAGCTCGGTGAGCGTGGTGGCGCCGTCGGTGACCTGTCGGCCGTCCGGGGGCTGGACGAAGGGGAACTCCTTGACGTCGCCCGGGGTGCGGGCCACACCGAGGGACAGCATCTGCAGGATCACCGAGGCCAGGGAGGTGCGCAGGATCTCCGGGTCCGTGAACTCGGGGCGGGAGAGGTAGTCCTCCTCCGAGTACAGGCGGATCGCGATGCCGTCCGAGGTGCGGCCGGACCGGCCCGCGCGCTGGTTCGCGCTGGCCTGGGAGACACGCTCGATCGGCAGGCGCTGCACCTTGGTGCGGTGCGAGTACCGCGAGATGCGCGCGGTGCCCGTGTCGATCACGTACTTGATGCCCGGCACGGTCAGGGAGGTCTCGGCGACGTTCGTGGCCAGCACGATCCGCCGGCGCACCCCGGCCCCGGCGCGGCCGAACACGCGGTGCTGCTCCGCCATGGACAGGCGGCCGAACAGCGGCAGGATCTCCGTGCCGGCCAGGCGCGTGGTGCCGGCGACGACGCCGGTCAGGTGGTCCGCGGCCTCGCGGATCTCCCGCTCGCCCGGCAGGAACACGAGGATGTCGCCCGGCGGCTCGGCGGCCAGCTCGAGGACGGCGTCGCCGATCGCGTCGAGGGGGTCGCGGGTCTCGGCGGCGTCGTCCGCATCGTCCTCGGGGTCGTCGGGGGAGGGCTCGTCGGTCAGCGGCCGGTAGCGGATCTCGACGGGGTAGGTGCGCCCCGAGACCTCGATGATCGGCGCCGGGACCACGCGGCCGCCGTCGTCGGCCTCCACCGCGTCCGCATGGTCCTCGCCCTCGGCCAGCGGCCGGCCGAAGTGCCGGGCGAAGCGCTCCGGGTCGATGGTGGCCGAGGTGATGATCACCTTCAGGTCCGGGCGCTGGGGCAGCAGGTTGCGCAGGTAGCCCAGGAGGAAGTCGATGTTGAGGCTGCGCTCGTGGGCCTCGTCCACGATGATCACGGAGTAGCGGCGCAGCTGCGGGTCGTGGGGGATCTCGGCCAGCAGGATGCCGTCCGTCATGACCTTGACCCGGGTGGCCTTCGAGGTCTGCGCCGTGAAGCGGACCTGGTAGCCGACCGTCTGCCCGATCTCCTCGCCCAGCTCCTGCGCGATGCGTTCGGCCACGGAGCGGGCGGCGATGCGCCGGGGCTGGGTGTGGCCGATCGAGCCGGCCTCCCCGAGCCCGAGGGCCAGGCACATCTTCGGCAGCTGCGTGGTCTTGCCCGAGCCGGTCTCGCCCGCGACGATCACCACCTGGTGGTCGCGGATCGCGGCCATGATCTCCTCACGGCGCTCCGCCACCGGCAGGTGTTCGGGGAACGTGATCGCGACGGCGTCGTGGGGCGTCGCGGACGGCTGCGCGGCGGGCGTGGAGGGCGGGGGAGTCTGCGTCATGACGGCCTCCATCCTAGGCGCGCGGGGGCCCGGGCCGACCCGGACGGGGCGAATCTGGGACGGACCTGGGACTGGGGCTGAGAGTCCGGATGTGATTCTCTGGAGCCCATGGACACGAACACCGTCTTCCTGTTGGCGGCGATCGGCCTCTATTTCCTCGCGATGATCGCGATCGGCCTGTACGCCTCCCGCAAGAACACCGACCTCGACGACTACATGCTCGCAGGACGCGACATGAAGCCGTCCGTCGCGGCGCTCTCCGCGGGTGCGTCCGACATGTCCGGCTGGCTCCTGATGGGCCTGCCCGGCGCGATCTACGCCGCGGGCCTGGTCGAGGGCTGGATGGCGGTCGGCCTGACCGTGGGCGCGTGGGTGAACTGGCGCGTGGTCGCCCCCCGCCTGCGCTCCTACACCGAGGTGGCCGGGAACTCGATCACGATCCCGTCCTTCCTCGAGAACCGATTCAAGGACCGCACGCACATCCTGCGGATCGTGGCCGGCCTGATCATCCTCGTGTTCTTCACCTTCTACGTGTCCTCGGGCATGGTGGCCGGCGGCAAGTTCGTCGAGTCCACCTTCGGCCCCGACTCCTTCTACGCCCAGGGCATCAGCATCAACTACCTCACCGGCATGCTCGTGGTCGCGGGCATCACGGTGCTCTACACCCTGTTCGGCGGCTTCCTCGGCGCCTCGCTGACGGACGTGGCCCAGGGCATCCTCATGTTCCTCTCCCTGCTGGCCGTCCCCATCGTCGTGATCCTGACCATGGGCGGCTGGGACGCCGTCGTCGAGGGCATCCGCGCCGCCGACGCCGCCGGCGGCGGAGTGAACCACTTCTCGATGTTCGAGAACGCAACGCTGATCGGCGTCCTGTCCTCCCTCGCCTGGGGCCTGGGCTACTTCGGCCAGCCGCACATCATCGTCCGCTTCATGGCCCTGCGCACCCCGCACGACGCGGCCGTCGCCCGGCGCGTCGGCATCGGCTGGATGGCGCTGTCGGTGTTCGGCGCCGTGATGGTGGCCCTCGTGGGCATCGCCTACTTCCAGGCCAACCCCGGCACCACGCTCGAGGACCCGGAGACCGTGTTCCTGGTGCTTGCCTCGATCATGTTCCACCCGTTCGTGGCCGGCCTGGTGCTGGCCGCCGTCCTCGCCGCGATCATGTCCACGCTCTCCTCGCAGCTGATCGTGTGCTCCTCCGCCCTGGTGGAGGACCTCTACATGCTGCGCGGGCGCACCGGGTCCTCGACGTTCACCCTGTGGCTCGGCCGCATCGGCGTGCTGGTGGTGGCGCTCGTGGCGGGTCTGCTCGCCCTCAACCCGGACTCCTCCGTGCTCGAGCTCGTCTCCTTCGCGTGGGCCGGCTTCGGCGCCGCCTTCGGCCCCGTGATCCTGCTCGCCCTGTACTGGCCGCGGTTCACCTCGTGGGGGGCGATGGCCGCCATGGTCACCGGCGCCGCCGTCGCCTGGGCGTGGTCGGAGGCCAGTGCCGAGACGTGGGAGTGGTTCGGCCTGTACGAGCTGCTGCCGGGCTTCGTCGCCGCCCTCGTGGTGGGTGTGGTGGTGTCCCTCGTGACCCAGCGCTCGCGCCGTGTGCAGCGGCGGATCGACGCCGAGTTCACCGGCGCGATCGACATCGTGGCCGGCCGTGAGCCGCACCCGGACGTGGCCCCGGCCGCCATGACGCGGGACGCCGCCGGGGGCTCGACCGCAGCCGCCGCGGATCCGCGCGCGCAGGCGTGAGGCTCTTCCTCGCGATCCGTCCGCCGAGGGCCGTGCTCGACCACCTCGAGCCGGCCTTCGACGGCGTCCGGGACCGGGCCGGACGCGCGCTGTGCTGGACCGAGCCGGAGCAGCGGCACCTGACGCTGGCGTTCCACCCGGAGGTGCCCGCCGGCGCCGTGGACGACGTCGTCGCCGTCGCCGGCCGCATCGCGGCGGGACATGGCCCGCTGGACCTGCACCTGGCCGGAGCGGGGGAGTTCTCGCACCGCA
>NZ_JASDCZ010000121.1:0-6824 GCF_030407635.1 Micrococcus sp. APC 4021 | reverse complement strand
GGGCGAGACCGTGCCGTCCGGGGTGGAGGGGGACATCCAGGACGGGGCGGCCGCCACCACCCGGGCCTTCGGCGTGGAATGGAATGGGGGACGCTGCTGACCGTGCTGATGGCGTTCGCGATCGGCGCGGCGGTCGTGTACCTGGCCCTGCAGGTGGCACGCGTCGTGCTCGTGCGCCGCCCCGCGTTCCAGCACGGCGCCGCGCGGCTGAGCCTGCCGGCCGCCGTCGCCGCCGGCCTGCTGGCCTCCCGGATCTGGCTCGGGGTCATGGCCGAGGAGCAGACCTGGTACCGGCCGGCGTCGTTCCTCTTGCTCATCGCCGTGGCCGCCGCGGGCGCGTGGGCCGCGTGGCGCCTGGTCGGCGTGATCGAGGCGGGGATCCTCGGCCGCTACCAGGAGACCGGCGTCGAGCACCGCCGCGAGCGACGCATCCGCACGCAGACCATCCTGATCCGGCGCATCCTCAACGCGGTGATCGTGGTGGTGGCCGTCGCCGTGGTCCTGCTGGGGGTGCCCGAGGTGCGCTCGCTCGGGGCCGGCCTGCTCGCCTCCGCCGGTGTGATCTCGGTGATCGCCGGCCTGGCCGTGCAGTCCACGCTGACCAACGTGTTCGCCGGATTCCAGCTCGCCTTCACGGACGCGATCCGGGTGGGCGACGTGGTGGACATGGAGGGCGTGTTCGGCACCGTCGAGGAGATCACCCTGTCCAACGTGGTGCTCAAGCTCTGGGACGGCCGCCGCATGGTCTACCCGTCCTCGCACTTCACCACCCAGCCGTTCGAGAACTGGACGCGGGTGGGCGCCGAGGTCTCCGGCGTCGTGGAGCTGGACGTGGACTGGCGCGTGCCCATGGACGCGCTGCGCGCAAGACTCACCCAGCTGCTCGAGTCCACGGACCTGTGGGACGGACGCGAGCACGCGCTGCAGGTGACCGACGCGACCGGCGGCATCGTGCGCATCCGCGCCGTGGTCTCCGCCCGCAACTCCGGCGACCTCTGGGACCTGCGCTGCCTCGTGCGCGAGGACCTCGTGTCCTTCCTGCGCCACGAGCACCCCGAGGGCATCGTGGTGCAGCGCATGGTGGTCCGGCACCCCGCCCACGGCGACGCGTCACCCGCCTCCGAAGGCTCCGACGCGGAGGCCCGCGGTGGCGACCGGACGGGTGAGCCGGGCCCGGACGGCTCCGGGGTGGCGGCCCGCGAGCCGCGCCCGCGCACCGCGCCGCTGCCGCGCGTCGACGGCGCCGATCCGCGCCCGGACACCCTCACCACACCGCTGACCCGCGTGGGCGACCACTCCGGCCTGTACACCGGCTCGATGACGGCGGTGCAGCGCAACCGCGAACTCGCCGGCCCGGGCGAGGAGGCGTTCGCCGAGCGGCGCGCGCAGCAGGCCAAGCAGGCGGCGGCGGACGAGGCCGGGCGGCGCAGCGGCGCCGGCTCCCACACGGACGGCCTCCTCGACGACGCCGTCACGCGCCGCCGTCAGGACGACGAGGACTGAGGCCCGGCGGGAGCGCTCAGCGCTCGAGCGTCGAGCCCTCGGGATCGACGGGCGTGAGCCGGCGCCGCTCGGCCATCGGCTCGGACGCGGGCAGGCCGTGGGTGCCCGGGTCCGTCTCGGCGACGTGGCTCACGGCCTCGGGCGTGTGGTCCCCGTACTGCCGGTACTCTTTCACGCAGAGCACGGGCTGATCGATCTCCTGCAGCAGCTCGTCCGAGACCGATCCCATGACGAACCGGCCGAAGCCGCCGCGGCGGCGCACGCCGATGACCACGATGGACGGGTCCAGCTCCGCGGCCACGTCCTTCATCTCCTCCACCGTGGACCGGCCGCGCGCGTACTGGCGGAACTCGGCCGTCACGCCGGAGGCGTCCAACCGGGCCTGCACGCCGCGCTGCTGCTCCTCCGTGACGAGGGACTTGGTGCGGTGCTCGCCGCCGGGGCCCGCATTGACCACCACCACGCGCTCGCCGGTGGAGCGGGCGATGTCCAGGGCGGTGTCCAGAGCGGCGTCCGCGGCCTTCGAGGGGGCGTAGCCGACGAGGATGGTCATGGGGTGCCTCCGCGGGGTCGAGGGACGGGTCTGAGGTCAGCGTAGTGCGGGCCGGGCCCGCCGCGGAGGGGCTCAGCCCTCGCGCAGGTGGCGCAGGTGCGCGGCCACCGTCTGGACGGCCACGCGGGCCACGGTGCCGGTGAGGCCGGGGTAGATGCGCGGGGCCAGGTCCTCGGGCGTGATCGTCGCCGCCTCGGTCTCGGGCAGCGCGGCCAGAGCGGCGCGGATCTGCTCCAGGCGGCCCTCGCGGTGGTGCCGGTAGTCGCGGGCGACGACGTCGAGCGGCTCCGGCACGGGCCCGTGCGCGGGCAGCACCGTGAGCGGGCCCGCCGCCTCGAGGCGGCGCAGGCTGGCCAGGTAGTCGGTGAGGGTGCCGTCCGGGTGGTCGAGCATGGTGGTGCCCGAGCCGAGGATGGTGTCGCCCGTGATGACCGCGCCGTGCGCGCCCGCGTCCGGGACGGCGAACGAGTAGGAGTCCGAGGTGTGGCCCGGGGTGTGCCACGCCAGCATCGGGGTGCCGGCGACGTCGATCCGCTCGTCCGGCGTCAGGACGGCGGCCCCGCCGCGGCACCAGTCCGGGTCCGCGGCGCGCACGGGGGCGCCCGAGGCCGCGTGGAACGCGTCCACCCCGCCGGTGTGGTCGGCGTGCCGGTGCGTCACCAGGATGAGCGCGATCCGGCGCCCCTCGGCCGCCGCACGGACGCGCTCGAGGTGCGCGGCGACGTCGTCCTCCGGGCCCGGGTCCACCACGACGGCCGCGTCCGAGTCCGGTGCGGCGACCACGTACGTGTTGGTGCCCGCGAGGGTCATCGGGGAGGGGTTCTGGGCGGTCACGCAGCGCACCAGTGGGGCGGGCGTGGGGCCGGGCGTGGCGGTGGTCGTCGTCATAGGCTCGAGTGTATGGAGAACCAGCAGACCGGCCAGGCCGCGGACCGCGGCACCATCGACTCGCGCGAGGGGCTCAAGGGCAACTACGTGCAGTCCGGGGCGGAGTTCACGCGGGACACGAACTACATCGCGGACCGGATCGTGGCGGACCCGGAGGCCGTGCGGGCCCTGCCCGTGGCCGAGCCGTCCACGGTCGGCCGCGTGGGCGGCGGGCTCACCGAGGGGGCCGAGGCGTGGCCCGTCGAGGCGGGCCGCTACCGGCTCGTGGCGGCGCGGGCATGCCCGTGGGCGAACCGGACGATCATCGTGCGGCGCCTGCTCGGCCTGGAGGACGCGATCTCGCTGGGCACCCCGGGGCCGACCCACGACGAGCGCTCCTGGACCTTCGACCTCGACGCCGGCGGGAAGGACCCCGTGCTCGGCACCGAGCGGATCCAGGAGAACTACTTCACGCGGTTCCCCGACTACCCGCGGGGCATCACGGTGCCGGCGATCGTGGACGTGCCGACGGGCGGCGTCGTGACCAACGACTACCCGCAGATCACCCTCGACCTCTCGACGGAGTGGACCGCGTTCCACCGCGACGGCGCCCCGCAGCTGATCCCCGACGCCGGGCCGGAGCGGGACGAGATGTTCGAGGTGATCGAGCGCGTGTTCACCGAGGTGAACAACGGCGTGTACCGGTGCGGCTTCGCGGGGTCCCAGGAGGCGTACGACGCCGCGTACGAGCGGCTGTGGACCGCGATGGACTGGCTCGAGGAGCGCCTCTCGACGCGCCGCTTCCTGATGGGGGAGCGGATCACCGAGGCCGACGTGCGGCTGTTCACCACGCTGGTGCGGTTCGACCCCGTGTACCACGGGCACTTCAAGTGCAACCGGAACAGGCTGACCGAGATGCCGGCGCTGTGGGGCTACGCGCGCGACCTGTTCCAGACCCCGGGCTTCGGCGACACGATCGACTTCGCGCAGATCAAGGAGCACTACTACGTGGTCCACGAGGACATCAACCCGACGGGCATCGTGCCCGCGGGCCCGGAGCTGGCGAGCTGGCTGAGCGAGCACGGGCGTGAGGCGTTCGGCGGGGACCCGTGGGGCGGCGGCACCGCACCCGGGCCCGTGCGCGAGGGCGAGCGCGTGGACCCGGAGCACACGCCGCTGCGGTGAAGTCGCTCGGCCCGGTCCGCAACGCGGGTTGAGTTGTCGCGGGTCCCGGGCTGGGACACCCGCGACAACTCAACCCGCGTTGGCGTGCGGACCGGGTGAGCGCCAGGGAGGCGCGCCGGGGATTGTTGAACAATCATCCTTCATGCCTCAAGATTGTGTGACCGGCACCTCAGCCGGGCCCGATCCGAGAGGACTGCACCGTGTCTCACGCGCCGCAGATCGACCTGAACTCCGACGTCGGCGAGTCCTTCGGCTCGTGGACGATGGGGGACGACGCCGCCATCATGCCCTCCGTCTCCTCCGCCAACGTCGCGTGCGGCTTCCACGCGGGCGATCCCTCGGGGATCGCCCAGACCTGCCGTGACGCGGTCGCCGCCGGCGTCACGATCGGCGCGCACGTGGGCTACCGCGACCTCGCCGGATTCGGCCGCCGCTTCCTGGACTGCACGCCCACCGAGCTGGCCGATGACGTCCTCTACCAGATCGGCGCCCTCGACGCGCTCGCCCGCGCGGCCGGCGGCCAGGTCCGCTACGTGAAGCCGCACGGCGCCCTCTACAACACGATCGTCCGTCACGAGGCGCACGCCCAGGCCGTCGTCGACGGCGTCAAGGCGTTCGGCTCCGACCTCCCGCTGCTGCTCCTGCCCGGCTCCGTCGCCCTGGACAAGGCGGCCGCCGCGGGGCTGCGCGGCGTCGCCGAGGCCTTCGCGGACCGCGGCTACAACCCGGACGGCACGCTCGTCTCCCGCCGCGAGCCCGGCGCGGTCCTCCACGACGAGGACGACGTCGCCGCCCGCATGGTGCGCCTGGCAACCGAGGGCGTCGTCGCGGCGGTGGACGGCACGGACGTGCGCGTCGACGCCGAGAGCATCTGCCTGCACGGCGACACGCCCGGCGCCGTCGCCATGGCCGCGGCCGTGCGCCGCGCGCTCGAGGGCGCGGGCGTGTCCATCAAGGCCTTCGCATGAGCGCCCCACGTCACCCCGCCGCCACACCGCCGGCCCGCCCGATCCGCTGGGTCGGCACGCAGGGCTTCCTCGTCGAGTGCGCCTCGCTCGAGGACGTCATGGCCGTCCACGCCCACCTCACGGCCCACCCGGCGCGCGGCCAGCGCCAGGTCATGGCCGCCGCCGCGACCGTCCTGGTGACCTTCACCTCGCAGGCCGCCGCCGAGCACGCCGCACCGCGGGTCAGCACCCTCACCCCGGACGCCGGTGAGCTGACGGGGGGTCGGATCGTCGAGATCCCCGTGGTCTACGACGGCGAAGACCTCGCCGAGGTCGGCCGGCTCACCGGGCTCGGCCTCGACGGCGTCATCCGGGCCCACAGCGAGGCCGACTGGTTCGCCGCGTTCGGCGGCTTCGCGCCGGGGTTCATGTACTGCGCCTCCGAGGCGGCCCCGTTCGAGGCGCCCCGTCGCAGCTCGCCCCGCACGGCCGTCCCGGCAGGCGCCGTCGCCGTCGCCGGGGCCTTCTCCGCCGTCTACCCGCGCACCTCGCCCGGCGGCTGGCAGCTCCTCGGGCACACCACCGCGGCCCTGTGGGACCTCGGCCGCGAGCAGCCCGCCCTGCTGCAGCCCGGCGACCGTGTCCGCTACGTCCCCGTGCGCCCGACGGCGTCCGTCACCTCCGGCACGGACGCGGCGGTCGACGCCACCCCGCCCGCCGACGCCGCGGCCGGCCTCCCGTCCGTGGCCGGCCGCCGCGGCGTCACCGTCGTGGACCCGGGGCTCCTGACCCTGGTCCAGGACCTGGGCCGCCCGGGCCTGGGCGACCTCGGCGTCGTCGCGTCCGGCGCGGCCGACCGGGACGCGGCACGCCAGGCGAACCGGCTCGTGGGCAACCGCTCACGCGAGGCGGTGCTGGAGACCGTCCTGGGCGGCCTCACCCTCACCGCGCACGGCCACCAGGTGATGGCCCTGGCCGGCGCCGAGGCCGGCGGGACGATCACCGCGGCCGACGGCGCCACGCGCCGGGTGCCCGCCCGCACCCCGTTCGTCGTGCTGGACGGCCAGACGCTGACGGTGGACGAGCCGGTCGGCGGCCTGCGCGTGTATGTGGGCCTCCGGGGCGGGATCGACGTGCCGCCCGTGCTCGGCAGCCGCTCGACCGACACCCTGTCCGGGCTCGGCCCCGCCCCGCTGACGGCGGGGGACCGCCTCGCCCGTCGCGCCGGCCCGGATGCGAGGGGCGCCGCCGGCGCCTCCGCCGCGAGCCCGACCGCCGCCGGCGTCCCCGCCTCGGAGGAGGTCGGCGTCGTGATGGTGGGGGACCCGGAGACCGCGCTGCGCCCCATGCCCGCGCCCGGCCAGGTGGCCGTGCTGCGCGTGGTCCCCGGCCCCCGCGACGACTGGTTCGGCGAGGCGGGCCTGGAGCGCCTGTTCACGCAGGACTGGGACGTGAGCCAGCAGACCGACCGGATCGGGGTGCGCCTCACGGCCCCCGACGACGGCGCGCCGCTCGAGCGCGTGCGCGAGGGCGAGCTGAAGTCCGAGGGCGCCGTGCGCGGCGCGCTGCAGGTGCCGCCCTCGGGTGAGCCCGTCCTGTTCCTCCCCGACCATCCGGTCACCGGCGGCTACCCGGTGATCGGCGTCGTGGCCCGCGCGGACCTCGGCCTGGCGGCCCAGCTGCCACCGGGCGCCCGCGTCCGCTTCGTCCCCCATCCCCGCCCCGGCGCCGAGCCCGTCGTCGACTCCGCATCGCCCTCCGAGGAGACC
>NZ_JASDCZ010000120.1:0-6935 GCF_030407635.1 Micrococcus sp. APC 4021 | reverse complement strand
AGGGTAGGCGATGCGGTAGACTCGACCCTCGGCCTCCCTGCAGTCCGCGGTGGGGTGGGCCCCGCGTCGTCCGCCCCGGCGGGGCGCGGCCCGTGTTCGCGGTACCGAAGTGAAGGAGGCCCACCATGGCCCTGGATCCCGCTGTCAAGCAGCAGATCATCAAGGAGTACGCCACCCACGAGGGCGACACCGGTTCCCCCGAGGTGCAGATCGCGGTCCTGTCCCGCCGCATCAAGGACCTGACCGAGCACCTCAAGGAGCACAAGCACGACCACCACACCCGTCGCGGCCTGATGGCCCTGGTCGGTCGCCGTCGTCGCATGCTCGGCTACCTGCAGAAGGTCGACATCGAGCGCTACCGCGCGCTGATCGAGCGCCTCGGCCTGCGCAAGTGACCTGAGGAGGCGGCGCCGGAGCCCGCGGGAGACCCGCGAGCGCCGGCGCCGCCTTTCGTCTGCCCCCGGACGCACGTAGTGTGTCCCGGGGGAGAGATCGCCGCAGCCTGCGGCACTCCGGCGCGCCATGGCGCGCATCCCCGCATCATCGACACACCCGACGGCTCCGCGCCCATCGCTCGCGGTCCTCGACAGTGGCTCCCGGACCCCGCCGCACGGCGGGATGCCGAGGGCCTCGATCGAAGACCAGGGGGACAGGGACGCCTGCGGCGCCGTCCACCTGAAAGGAGGCCCTCATGGAGGGTCCTGAGATCACCTTCGCCGAGGCCGTCATCGACAACGGCTCGTACGGCAAGCGCACCGTCCGCTTCGAGACCGGGCGCCTCGCCCAGCAGGCCGCCGGCGCCGCCATGGTCTACATCGACGAGGAGACGTCGATGCTGTCCGCCACCACCGTCGGCAAGTCGCCCCGCGAGGGCTTCGACTTCTTCCCGCTGACCGTGGACGTCGAGGAGCGCATGTACGCCGCGGGCCGCATCCCCGGCTCGTTCTTCCGCCGCGAGGGCCGCCCGTCCACGGACGCGATCCTCACCTGCCGCCTGATCGACCGCCCGCTGCGCCCGGCGTTCGTCAAGGGCATCCGCAACGAGGTCCAGGTCGTCGTGACCGTCACCTCGATCGCCCCGGACGAGATCTACGACACGGTGGCCATCAACGCCGCCTCCCTGTCCACGCAGCTGTCCGGCCTGCCGTTCTCCGGTCCCATCGGCGGCGTGCGCATGGCCCTCATGGACGACGGCTCCGGCACGCGCCAGTGGGTCGCGTTCCCGAAGCACTCCCAGCTCGAGGGCGCCGTGTTCAACATGGCCGTGGCCGGCCGTGTGGTGGGCGACGACGTCGCCATCATGATGGTCGAGGCCGAGGCGACCCCGGACTCCTGGACCCTGGTCAAGGAGCGCGGCGCGCAGGCGCCCACCGAGGAGATCGTGGCCGAGGGCCTCGAGGCCGCCAAGCCCTTCATCCGCGCCCTGTGCGAGGCCCAGGCCGACCTGGTCAAGCGCGCCGGCAAGGACCCGGTGGACGTCCCCGTGTTCCAGGACTACCAGGACGACGCCTACGCCGCCGTCGAGAAGCTCGCCACGGACCGCCTGACCGAGATCTTCTCCATCGGCGACAAGCAGGAGCGCGAGTCGGCCTCGGACGCCTACCTGCTCGAGGTGCTCGAGGAGCTCGCCGGCGAGGGCAAGGACTTCGCCGAGCGCAAGGGCGAGATCGCCAAGGCCTACGGCTCCCTCACCAAGCAGATCGTGCGCCGCCGCATCCTCACCGACCAGGTGCGCATCGACGGCCGCGGCCTGACGGACATCCGCAAGCTGACCGCGGAGGTGGAGGTCCTGCCCCGCGTGCACGGCTCCGCCATCTTCGAGCGCGGCGAGACCCAGATCATGGGCGTCACCACGCTGAACATGCTCAAGATGGAGCAGCAGATCGACTCGTTGGCGCCGGAGACGGCCAAGCGGTACATGCACCACTACAACTTCCCGCCGTACTCCACCGGCGAGACCGGCCGCGTGGGCTCCCCGAAGCGCCGCGAGATCGGCCACGGCGCCCTCGCCGAGCGCGCCCTCGTGCCCGTGCTGCCGGCCCGCGAGGAGTTCCCCTACGCGATCCGCCAGGTCTCCGAGGCCCTCGGCTCCAACGGCTCGACGTCGATGGGCTCCGTCTGCGCCTCCACCCTGTCCCTGCTGAACGCGGGCGTGCCGCTGCGTGCGCCCGTGGCCGGCATCGCCATGGGCCTGGTCTCCGCCGAGGTGGACGGCCAGACCCAGTACGCGGCCCTGACCGACATCCTCGGCGCCGAGGACGCGTTCGGCGACATGGACTTCAAGGTGGCCGGCACCGCGGAGTTCGTCACCGCGATCCAGCTGGACACCAAGCTGGACGGCATCCCGGCCTCCGTGCTGGCCGCCGCCCTGACGCAGGCCCGCGAGGCGCGCCTGCACATCCTGTCCGTGCTGAACGCCGCCATCGACGCCCCGGACGAGATGGCCCCCACCGCCCCGCGGATCATCTCCGTGCGCATCCCGGTGGACAAGATCGGCGCGGTCATCGGCCCCAAGGGCGCCATGATCAACCAGATCCAGGACGACACGGGCGCGGACATCACCATCGAGGACGACGGCACCGTGCTGATCGGCGCCACCGACGGCGCCTCGGCCGAGGCCGCGCGCTCCGCGGTGAACGCGATCGCCAACCCGCAGGTCCCCGAGGTCGGTGAGCGCTACCTCGGCACCGTGGTGAAGCTGACCACGTTCGGCGGGTTCGTCTCGCTCACCCCGGGCAAGGACGGCCTGTTGCACATCTCCGAGCTGCGCAAGCTCAACGAGGGCAAGCGCGTGGACGACGTCGAGGACGTGCTCGGCGTGGGCCAGAAGGTCCAGGTCGAGATCACCAAGATCGACGACCGCGGCAAGCTGTCCCTCTCCCCGGTGGTGGCGGAGTCCGACGCCCTGGCCGAGACCGCGGACGCGATCGAGTCCTCGCAGATCGAGGCCTGATCCGCCCCGCCCGGCCCGGTGACCACGACGGCGCCGCACCCTCCCCGCGAGTGGTGCGGCGCCGTCGTCGCGCATGGGCGAGAATGGCCGTCATGAGTGTTCACCGTGAGATCCCCCTGGACTTCGACGGCGTGCTGGCGGACGAGGGCAACGGTTCCGTGGTGCGCCGCTCCGTGCTGCCCGGCGGCGTCCGCGTGCTCACCGAGGCCATGCCGGACCAGCGCTCGGTGACCATCGGCTACTGGGTGGCCGTCGGGTCCCGTGACGAGTCGCCCGAGGGCTACGGCGCCACGCACTTCCTCGAGCACCTGCTCTTCAAGGGCACTCCCACGCGCACCGCGATGGACATCGCGGCCGCCTTCGACCGCGTGGGCGGGGAGTCCAACGCCGGCACGGCCAAGGAGTCCACCGTCTACCACGCCCGCGTGCTGGACGAGGACCTGCCGATGGCCGTGGAGGTCCTCACGGACATGCTCACCTCCTCCCTGATCGACCCGGACGAGCTCGAGACCGAGCGCGGCGTGATCCTCGAGGAGCTCGCCATGGACGCGGACGACCCCGTGGACGTGGCCCACGAGAAGCTCGCCGAGGTCATGCTGGACGGCCACCCCCTCGGCCGGCCGATCGGCGGCACGCCCGAGACGATCCGGGCCGTCACCCGCGACCATGTGGTGGGGCACTACACGCACTGGTACCGCCCGGACGAGCTCGTCGTCACCGCCGCCGGCCACCTCGACCACGACGAGGTCTGCCGCCTCGTCCTCGCCGCCCTGCGCGCCTCGGGCTGGGAGCTCACCCAGGGGGCCCTGCCCGCCCCGCGTCGTGCCGTGGACACCGCCGGGGCCGCGGCCTCGCGGGTGCGGACCGGCACGCACACCGTCACCAAGGCGGTCGAGCAGGCCAACGTCCTCGTCGGCGGCCGCTCGCTGTCCACCACGGACCCGGACCGCTTCGCCCTGGGCGTCATGCAGTCCGTCCTGGGCGGGGGCATGTCCTCGCGGCTGTTCCAGGAGATCCGCGAGCGCCGCGGCCTGGCCTACAACACCTACTCGTTCTCCGCCGGGTACTCCGACGCCGGCTACTGGGGCCTGTACGCGGGCTGCCAGCCGGACCGGGTGGACGAGGTGGCCGCGCTGATGGAGGCCGAGCTGGACCGGATGGCCGAGGCCGACGTCACCGGGGAGGAGCTCGCGCGCGCCCACGGGCAGATCTGCGGCGGCACCGTGCTGGGCATGGAGTCCACGGGCGCCCGCATGTCCCGGCTGGGACGGGCCGAGCTGGTCACGGGGGAGTACGTGGACCTGGCGGCCTCCCTCGCCCGGGTCCGCGAGGTCGACGCCGGCCAGGTCCGGGCCGTGGCCGCGCGCCTGGCCGCGGGGGACCGGGCGCGCGTCGTCGTCGCCCCGGCCTGACCTCGGCCACGGCCGCCGGGGCGGGCCGCGTAGGCTGGAGGCCATGACCGAGACCCGCACCCCCTCCGCCGTGTCCGCTCCCGACGACGTCCCGCGCGTCGCGATCCTGGGCGCCCATGGCCGCATGGGCCGCCACGCGGTGCCCGCGGTGCGAGCGGCCGAGGGGCTGGAGCTCGTGGCCGAGCTCGGCTCGCAGGACCGCCTGGACGCGGTGCTCGACGCCGGCGCCACGCACGTCCTGGACCTCACGGTGCCGGACGCCTCGCCCGAGAACGTGGCCTTCGCCGTGGAGCACGGGCTGCACACGGTCGTGGGCACGTCGGGCTGGGTGCCCGAGCGCCGCGCGCGCCTCGAGGCGCAGTTGGCGGAGCACCCGGGGGTGGGCGTGCTGATCGCCCCGAACTTCTCGGTCGGCTCGGTGCTGGCCTCGGCGTTCGCCGCGCAGGCGGCGCGGTACTTCGAGTCCGTCGAGCTCGTCGAGCTGCACCACCCGGACAAGGTGGACGCCCCGTCGGGCACGGCCGTGCGGACCGCCGAGCTCATCGGCGCGGCCCGGGAGGCGGCCGGCGTGCCCGTCTCCCCGGACGCCACCGAGCACGACCCGGACGGCGCGCGCGGTGCCGTCGTCCACGGCGTGCATGTGCACGCGGTGCGCCTGCGTGGCCTGGAGGCGCACCAGGAGGTGCTGCTGGGCGGGCCGGGCGAGCAGCTCGTGGTCCGGCACGACGCGTTCGACCGCGGCGCCTACATGCCCGGCGTCGTCCTCGGCCTGCGGACCGTGGCCTCCCGCCCGGGTCTGACCTACGGACTGGACGGATACCTGGACCTTGGCTGAGCCCTCCCGCACTCCCGACGACGGCGCCGTGGGCCCGACCGAGCCCGCCGCCCGTGCCCGCCGCTCGACCGTGATGAGCAAGGTGTGGGTCGGCTTCGTCTGCCTGCTCGTGCTGCTGTTCGCCGGGTTCGCCCTCAACGCGTCCGTCGCGCTGGTGCGCGCCCCGCAGCCGCTGGCCAAGGCGATCGGCGTGGGCGTCATCCTCGTGGTGCTGGTGACCGTGGCCGTCCTGGCCCGCGAGGTGTGGTTCGGCCGCCAGACCGAACGCCTGGCCGACCAGCTCGAGGCCGAGGGCGGACTGCCGGAGGACGACCTGCCGCGCTCGCCGGGCGGCCGGATCGACCGGGAGGCCGCCGACGCCCAGTTCGAGCTGTACCGCGTGGAGGCCGAGGCCGCACCACGCGACTGGCGCGCCCGCTACCGCCTCGCCCTGGCCTACGACGCCTCGGGCGACCGCCGCCGCGCCCGCGAGGCGGCCCGGGAGGCCGTCCGCCTGCACCGCGCCGGCTGACGCTACCCACGCGTCGCTCAGCGCCCCCCGACGGCCCGTTCCCGTTCCTCACCCGCCCGGGAGAGCCGGGCCATCACGGCCTCGAGCGGACCCCGTCGGCCGCTGAGCTCGGCGGCCAGCCCGGCCGCGAGGCTCAGCACGACGAGGGCGGCGAGCAGCGCCCCGTCGGCCGGGTCGAGTCCGGTCGCGTCCACGAGCGCGAGCACCACGAGGTGCCCCACGTAGAGCGTGAGCGGGATGCGCCCCGCACCCACGAGCGGGCGCAGCGCGGCGTGCCCGACCAGCGGCCGGGCCAGCAGGCAGGCGCCCAGCACGGCGCAGGCCCAGCCCGCCGCAAGCACGGCGGCCACCACGGACCCGGAGTGCGGGGTCGGCAGGGCGAGCCACAGCGGATCCGGGATCAGCAGCGCGAGCCGCGGCTCGCCCGTGCGCAGCGTGAGCGCCGTCTCGACCGGGTCCGTGCCGATCGCCGCGGCGACCCGCCCGAGCGTGCCCGGGGCCCGCAGCACCGCCGCACCGACGACGCCGGCCGCCGCCCACGCCGTGGCCCCGCCGCCGAGGATCCCGGCGGCCACGTGGGGCCGGTCCAGCGGCAGCCGCCCCAGGGCCAGCCCCAGCACGAGGAACGCGCCCCAGGACAGGACGGGGTAGTAGCCCGTGACCGTCAGATCGGCCAGCAGCAGCCCGGGACGCAGCAGGTCCGCGGGGCCGGGGGAGAGCCAGAGCCGCCCGCCCACGAAGAACTCCTGACGGCCCAGGGCGGCCTGTGCGGCCGCGACCACCGCGAACACCAGCACAGGCCCGAGCACGAGCCACGTCCCCGCGATCACCCCCAGGGTGCGGGCGCGCAGGCCCAGCAGGGGCAGCGCGAGCAGGAAGAGCAGGGCGTAGTGGCACAGGATCACGGCCACGGGGACCCCGAGCGTCCCGCACGCGAGCCCGAGCACGAACAGCAGACCCGCGCGGCGGGCGATCCGGCGGCGCAGCGCCGCGCGCCGGATCCCCGTGGCCGGCGTCGCGCCCCCCGTGGACAGGGCCAGCCCGACCCCGGCCAACAGGACGAACAGCACCGAGGCGCGGCCGGCGAACCACAGGAACGCCGGGTGGGGTGCTCCGTCCGCCGTCACCGGGTCGACGACGTGGACGGTGATCATGCCGAGCAGGGCGATCCCGCGGGCCGCGTCGACGCCGGGCAGTCGGCGACGCGCGGGCCGGTCCGGGCGG